>CAZHSA010000211.1:0-6989 GCA_964535135.1 uncultured Kordia sp. | reverse complement strand
GATTTAAACGGTTTGATCCGATAAAGATGTATAAAGATGATGAATGATTTAATTCTTCATCGTCTTTTTTATTCCACTTCCTCAATCTTAATCTCATACAAATTCGTAAACAACTCAAAAATCTGCTGTGCGTCTTTTTGTCGTACAGAAATCGTGATGCGACAATCTAGTTCAAGTTTTTGCGAAATAATAGTTAAGTTTCGCTCTTTGATGACACGCATGACTTTGTTCATGTTTTTGTAATCGAACACGAGCAAGTAGTCTATGTTGATAGTCTTTTCTTTGATTTCAGCAGCGTCAAGCGCTAGTTGTGCGCCAGTTCGATACGCGTTGATTAATCCGCCAACACCTAACTTCGTGCCGCCAAAATACCGAACGACAACAATGAGAATGTTAGTCACATCAAACGACTGAATTTGTCCATAAATCGGCATTCCTGCACTGTTAGAAGGTTCGCCATCGTCGTTGGCACGAAAACGAAATGGTTCACTTTTACCCAATTGCCACGCATAACACCAATGTCGCGCCGAATGATGACTTTTCTTCAACGCTTCTAAATGTTGCTTAATGTCGTTTTCATTGGAAACTGGAAACGCATAGCCGAAAAATTTACTATTTCGATCTTTAAACAACGCCTCTTCCGAAGGTTTGTCAATGGTTTTATAAGTGTCTTTGATCGCCAATGATTACAAAATATTAAAAGTTAAAAAGTAATACGTTCTTCCCTGTTGAAGCATAATCCAGCTTACCAATTTACATGTTCTAGGTTCAAAAAGCAATCTGCCTAAAGGTATTTCTGGTTTGTTTTTTTCATAATATACGAATACATGTTCACTTTTAGGATTCATCTTTTTTCCGCCTACAGTCTCTGGAGCGTTTTCTTCTATAAATGGTTTATAAATTTCATGATCTTTGTAAAAACGAATAGGTTTTGCATCTAGATTTTTCAATCCAATACTATCAATTTTTTGTCTAAAAAAGTAAAATATGGTATCAAATTTCACCAATCTTCTTTCTTTTCGCACAGTTGATGTATCATTCAAAACATAATCAAAATAGATATATGCATTAAACAGAGAATCTTTCGAGATTTCTTTTTTCTTCTTCTTGTAGACGTAGTTAGCGAGTTCTGTCAGTTTTTGATATTGTGCTTTTTCAGTTTTAGTCCAATCATTTTGATTATTTTCTTGACTCAAACATACACATGAGATGGATAGAAAAAAAAGGAATAAAAACTTTTTCATAGTTGTATGTTTAAGCAGATACCGCAATCATGGCAATACTAACAATCGCAATGCCAATTCCGATCCAGTTTTTGGTGATGAGTTTTTCTTTAAACAAGATGATTCCAAATATAGTCGATAACATCACAATTGCCACATTATTGATTGGAAATACGGTTGAACTGTCGCCCAAATTTTCAGGTCTGAGTGCTTTCAATAAGAATATAATGGAATAGAAATTCGGGATGCCAAGCGCAATACCTCCCAAAATTGTTTTTCCCGTAATTTTGAAATCGCGTCGAATGATTGCCACTATAATTCCTACGAGAAATGCACAACCAAAAACAGTGGATGAAAAGATAGGAACTTCACCATCTGCCAAATATTTTGTTTCTATGTATTTAATTGCAGTATCAATCACGCCAGAACCTAAAAATAGTAGGATAGGGAAGAGCAACTTTTTACGATCAAAGGATTTGCCATCATTCTTCACGGTTGTTAAATACACTGCTAATAGTGCCAAAAGAATCCCTGCAATTTTCAACAAACTCAACTTTTCTTGATATACAATCACAGCAAAAACGACAGGAATTACCACCGACATTTTACTCGCGACCGAAGCTACTGAAAGTCCGTTTCGCTGAGCTGTGGTTGCCATCACCATAAAAATTGCAATGAACAGAAAACCTAAAATTACCGAACCGAGTATCCAAGGGCGTTGTGTAATTTCGGTGACGGTCATTCCATCTCTGTAAAAGAAAAATCCGCAACAAAAAGCCGTTAAATAATTGACAACAATTGCTTGAAAGGTGTTGATTTGAAATTTGTCAAACAATTTAAAAATGACAAATAACGAACTCGAAATGCAGACACTTAGGATGAGGTATATCAAAATAATGATTGTTTGTGTGTAAATAGATCAACGATATCTTCTTTGCCTGGCATCAAGTTCCAAACGTGAATTCCGAGCGTTGCTGCCGAATCTGTATTTTCTTTCGTATCGTCAATAAAAATGGTTTCTTCGGCGCGTAAATTATTTTCTTGCAGCACGAATTCATAAATATCTACATCAGGTTTGCGAAAATGTATTTCATGCGATAAGTAGAATTGCTCAAAACAGTCTTTAAACTCGTTGTACAAATCCATTCCCCAATCTTCCTGAATCCATGAAATGTGCAATTCGTTCGTATTACTGAGTATAAAAAGGCGGTAGTTGTTGTCTTTTGCTAATTTTTTAATGAACTCCATTCGATGTTTCGGAAAATCAAGTAAAATTGCATTCCACGCATCAATTAGTTCTTTTTTGGTAGTTTTTGGAAATTGTTCGTGATAAAAACTCACAAATTCATCCGTTGAGATCAATCCTTTTTCGTAAGCTTGATTCTTCAGTGTCATTTCAGGTGTAAAATCGTTGATACCTAACTTGTTCAACTCGCGTTCTGTCGCAGGTTTGTCTAAATTGATAAAGATATCGCCGTAATCGAAAATTATATTTTTAATCATGGGTAAATGTTTGTAACAAATTGTCTAAAATAAAGGTTTCTGAGTGTAATGCTCCGTTAAAGTCTGGACGTTGTATGCCGTCTGTAAAGGAAATTTTTCCAGTAAACACACGTGCTTCATCCCACAAATTCGCATCAATAAAAGTTTGTAATGTTTGTTTGCCGCCTTCAATAATCACGGATTGCAATTCGTGACGGTATGCTACATCACAGATTTGTTGTGCGAGATTTTCAGAGAAATCAACGGTTTCAAAAAGTAGATTTTTGGTAGAAGCTTTCGTTTGTTCTATCAATACAATCGTTTTTATGGTTTCATCAAGCAATGAATAATTTGAAGGAATTCGCAAACTTCGATCCAACACCACGCGAACAGGATTCTTGCCTTGCCAATCGCGTGTATTTAATTTCGGATTGTCAGTTAGTGCAGTATTCGTTCCCACCAAAATCGCAGCTTCTTCACTGCGCCATTTATGGACCAACTGACGTGAATAAACATTCGTGATCCAATTCGGTTGCACTGGATCGTCTTCGTTTCGAATCTTATCAATAAAACCGTCAGATGTCTGTGCCCATTTTAAAATAATATACGGACGTTTGTGTTGATGAAACGTGAAAAATCGTTTGTTGGAAGCGATGCATTCCTCTTTCAACACATCTAAAATAACTTCACAACCTGCATTTTTTAGCTTCTGAATGCCTTTTCCCGCGACTTTTGCAAACGGATCTACAGTACCAATAACGACTTTCGGAATTTGATGTTTGATGATTAAATCGCTACACGGCGGCGTTTTACCAAAATGACTGCACGGTTCCAACGACACATAGATGGTAGCTTCTTTCAACAACGATTTGTCTTTAACAGATTGCACAGCGTTCACTTCCGCATGATTTCCGCCATACGCACTTGTAAACCCTTCGCCAATAATCACATCATCATGCACAATTACAGCGCCTACAGAAGGATTCGGCATGGCAGCCAACAAACCATTCGCAGCCAACTGCAAACATCGTTTCATATAGGTTTCGTGCATTTGCGCCATTAGATCTTAATTTTTACTTCTTGCGTTGTATCTACTTCATAATCATACGAAAAGCCCAACTTTGTATAGGTAATAATTCCTTTGTATTGTACGTTGATTTTTTTGTTGAGAATACTATTTAAAATGCCGCCCAAGATGCCACTTTCTTTGGTGTTAACTATTTTTTTTGTAGGAATCACCACTTTAAGTGGAATGGTAAATTCTTCGCCTGCTGGCACTTCAAAAACTTCCGAACTCATTTGCGCCACTTTTACATTGTTGATGATAACGTCAATGTTTTTGCTTTCCAAACTTCCGCCCACATCATTTTGATTGATGAAGAACGCATCTGCCGTGAGCACAATTGCATCTAAGGTAGAAGATACCACTTTCATGTTATCCACCTTGACAAACAACGGTTTTTCGCGCACATTACAACTTATAATCAGTAGCAGAATTGGAATGATGATGAGTTTTTTCATGATTTTATTTTTTATGAACGAATAGTAAACTTGCAGAAGCGTTTCTGGTTGAACGTTGATAATGAAGCGTTTTATTTGACAAAATTCTTCAAAAAAACACAGCAACGAACTACTAGAAAATCACAACCAAATTTAGTATCTTCACAGCATCGCAAAACTACACAATTTCTATCTGAAGCGAATACAAAATGAGTCAAGAATTCTATCAAGATCAAACTTTTACACAAATTGATTATACGCAACAAGTTTTCCCAAAAGGCGAATACGATCATTGCACGTTTGTCAATTGCAAGTTTGAAAATGTAGATATGGCTGTTGTGACGTTTCTGGAATGTACGTTTGATACCTGCGATGTAACGAATGCAAAAGTGAAAAGCACCTCGTTTAATGACGTACATTTTGTGAATTGTAAGTTGTTAGGAGTCGATTTTAGTGTGTGTACAGATTTTATGTTGTCACTTGCTTTTGAACGATGCAATTTGGAATTGGCGTCCTTTGCGGAATTGAATCTAAAACAAATCACATTTTGCGGAAGCAATTTGCAGAAAGCAGACTTTACCGCGACCAATTTGGAAAGTGCCACTTTTGACGATTGTGATTTAAAAGCAGCTATTTTTGAGCAAACGAACTTGGAAAAAGCAGATTTTACAATGGCACGTAATTACACGATTGATCCGTCAATGAATAAACTCAAAAAAGCAAAATTTTCCCGAAAGGAAATTCACGGATTGCTTAGGAAGTTTGATGTGATTTTGAGTTAAAAGTGATACGTAAGCGTCACTTCGAGTGAAATTTTGAAAAAATTTTGTATCCAGAAGTACTTTGAAATTCTAAGCAGTTCTCGATACAACAAATCAGAGATTTGTCACACGAACAGACGTTTTGAAATACTTAGAAGTAGGTTTCTAGTAAAAGTTAAAGAGTTATGAGTGATGCGTTTTTGAATCATGTACTCATTCAATTTTTCAATTATAAAAAATGAAAATTAGAAAAATACAACCAGAAGACAATCCAGCGATGGCAACGTGTATTCGCTCGGTGATTCCAGAGTTTGACATGCCCAAAGTGGGCACTGCGTATGAAGATCCGGAAACGGATGCTATGTTTGAAGCGTATCAAGGCGAACGCGAAGTATATTATGTGATTGAAGAAGATGGAGAAGTGCTTGGTGGTGGCGGAATAAAACAGTTGCGCGACAATCCATCGCATGTGTGTGAATTGCAGAAAATGTATTTTTTCCCTAAAACTCGTGGAAAAGGCTATGGGAAAATGCTGTTTTCCAAATGTTTGGAAGCCGCCAAAGAACTCGGATATACACATTGTTACTTAGAATCGTCACCAAAATTTAAAGCAGCCATTCATATTTATGAACTTTTTGGATTTAAACATTTAGACAAGCCATTAGGCGCAACAGGTCATTATTCCTGCGATGTTTGGATGTTAAAGGAGTTGTAGGTTTGTTAGGTGTTAGGTGTTAGGTGTTAGGTGTTAGGTTGTTTGGTATTAAGAACAAATAGACAAATAGACAAATTGACGAATAACGAAGTCAGAAAGTTACATGCTCACTATTGAATATTGAATTGAAAACAACTCATAACAGGAGCAAAGCGACCAACCCACAACAATCAAAAAAGAAATGTAAAATGAAAAAGTATACTTTTTAAAACCCAAAACCTTTGTTACTAAAAGACATACAAGACATATTTCACAAAGAACTCGATGACATTTACGGAAAAAATGAAGTAGATAGTTTCTTTTTTATGTTGACGGAAGCCTATTTTGGTTTGGAACGATTTGCCTTAGTGTTAACGCCTGATTTTGTAATTACGAAAGCGCAAGAAACACCTATGTTTTCGGCATTGAGCGAATTAAAGCTCGAAAAACCCATTCAGCATATTATTGGAAAAGCTCATTTTTATGGCTTGGAATTTTTTGTGAACGAACACACCTTGATTCCACGACCGGAAACGGAAGAATTGGTAGCTTGGATTTTGCTCGATGTTAAGAATAATTTTAAGGATAAACCGCTTCGTATTTTGGACATTGGTACGGGAAGCGGTTGTATGGCGATTGCTTTGCAGAAAAATATTCCGAATGCTAACGTATACGCGCTAGATATTTCAGAAGAAGCTTTGAAAGTGGCGCGAAAAAATGCTAAAAAAAATGAAGTTTCTATCAAGTTTGCTACGGCTGATGTATTGTCTTTGAATGATTTGAATGTGTTTGGAGAAGATGAATTTTTGTTTGATATCATTGTGTCGAATCCGCCGTATGTGCGTAATTTGGAAAAAGCAGAAATGCGCAAAAATGTCTTGGAATTCGAGCCAGATTCCGCGTTGTTCGTAGCAGATGATCATCCGCTGGTTTTTTATGACCGAATAGCCAATCTCGCGAAAGCGAACGTATTTCCAAACGGAAGCTTATATTTTGAAATCAATCAGTATTTAGGGAAGGAGATGTTGGAGATGCTTACGGAGAAGCAGTTTCAAAATATAGAACTAAGAAAAGACATTTTTGGCGTAGATCGAATGATGAAAGCGGATGTTTTTTAAATTATAAATAGATATTAGTATTGAGTATTGAGAAGTTTCAAAGTGAATTCTTAGTGCAAAAGTACTTTGAAACAAAAAATAAAATTTGAATACACAAGCAGATCACGATATATTTTTTGTCAAAAAATACTCGAACTGATGGATCTAGTTGCTATTTTAATATAAAAATTTAATTTCGTCTAACAAGTCTAACAAGTCTAACAAGTCTAAC
>CAZHSA010000210.1:4298-7029 GCA_964535135.1 uncultured Kordia sp. | reverse complement strand
AGGTAGTTTAGCTGGGCCTACACCTGAAAATGACGCAGTAGCTATTCTATTGACATCAGGCGCATTTGGATCTGTAATTTCATGGTTCCCTTATGTATTAACGATTGCAGTAGTATTATTTGCATTTAGTACAATGATTTCTTGGTCATATTACGGTTATCAAGGTTGGGCATATCTATTTGGAAGAAGTAAAAAAATGGAATATGCATACAAAACTTTATTTTGCCTGTTCGTAATAGTTGGAGCTGCCATTAGTTTAGGTTCTGTAATTGGTTTCTCAGATGCGATGATTTTCGCAATGATGGTTCCAAACATGATTGGATTGGTATTGTTAGCGCCAAGAGTAAAAGAGGAATTGGTAAGGTATATGAAAGCTATCAAAAAATAAGCTACAACTTATTAGAATAATAAACCCAAAATAATACTCATGTGACGATCACTTAAAACATCGAACACATGAAAAACATCAAATCTCACTTCACGTTTCTCAAAGCAGAACGAAGTGGGATTTTGTGTATTATATTCCTAATCTTCACAGTGCAAGGAATCTACTTTTACACAAATCCCACAAAAGCAACTACAAGCGTATTTACAAACGACGCAATTGCAAGCTATCAACAACACATTGATTCGTTAAAATTGATAGCACTCAATACCAAACCGAAACGCTATCCGTTCAATCCAAACTTCATCTCTGATTACAAAGGATTCACCTTAGGAATGTCTACCAAAGAAATTGACAGATTGCACGCGTTTAGAGCTAAAAATAAATACGTCAATTCCGCAGCGGAGTTTCAAACGGTCACAAAAGTTTCGGATTCGCTACTAAACGATATCAAACCGTATTTCAAATTCCCCGAATGGGTAAAAAACAAGCAGCAAAAACAATCTTACCAAAAGAAAAAGTATGCGAACAAAGAAGCAATCATTCTCAAAAAAATAAATCTAAACACAGCAACTGTAGCAGAACTGAGAAAAGTATACGGAATTGGCGAAAAACTTTCAGCACGGATTGTAAACTATCGAACGAAATTGGGCGGTTTTACCACAACATCTGAACTATATGATGTATATGGCTTAAAGCCAGAAGTGATTCAGAAAATTTGGAAGCGTTTTTACATAGGAGAAATTACGATCGTTAAAATAGACATCAACAAAGCAACAATAGCAGAACTGAGAAAAGTATACGGAATTGGGGAAAAGCTTTCTGCCAGAATTGTAAAATACCGAACAAAACTCAATGGATTTGTGACAGAAGCGCAATTAAATGATGTGTACGGACTCAAACCTGAAGTCATTGAAAAACTCTGGAAACGGTTCTATCTAGAAAAACCAACAATAACCAAAATCAATCTGAATACTTGTACTTTAGAAGAATTACAAAGAATTCCATACATAAATTATGAACTTGCAGATGAAATTTTAAACCAGCGCACACTTCGGGAAGGATTCAAAAATTTTGAGGAATTGACAAAAATTCAAAACTTTCCATCGGATAAAATAAAGATAATTGAAGTATATTTGCAAATAGAATAAAAAAACTAAAAATTGCTATACATGGAAAGTATATACTTCAATGAAGAACACCATCTTTTTAGAGAAAGTTTGAGAGATTTTTTAAAGAAAGAAGTTGTTCCACATATTGAAAAGTGGGAAAAAACAGGAACCATAGATCGTTTTATTTGGGAAAAGTTCGGTGAAATGGGCTTTTTCGGATTAGCGTATCCTGAAGAATATGGTGGCATGGATTTAGACCTTTTCTATACAGTAATACTTTTAGAAGAACTACAACGCATCAACTCTGGCGGATTTGCCGCAGCAATTTGGGCGCATGTATATCTTGCTATGACGCACATTAACAAAGAAGGAAGTCACGAAATAAAGCAACGGTATTTAACAGCGAGTATCACAGGAGAAAAAATAGGTTGTTTATGTATCACTGAACCTTTTGGCGGATCGGACGTAGCAGGAATGCGCACCACAGCCGTAAAAAAAGGTGACAAATACATCATCAATGGTTCAAAGACATTTATCACTAATGGTGTATACAGCGATTACTTAGTAGTGGCTGCCAAAACGACTCCTGAACTTGGCAACAAAGGAATCAGCATTTTTGTGCTAGATAGAGACATGCCAGGAATCTCCGCAACGAAACTAGACAAACTAGGTTGGCGCGCTTCTGATACAGGAGAAATTGCTTTTGACAATGTTGAGGTACCTGCAGAAAACCTTATGGGAGAAGAAAACATGGGATTCCCGTACATCATGCAACATTTTGCTCTAGAGCGACTCATTATGGGAATCAATGCGCATGCCAGATCGGAGTTTGCTATAGAATATGCACTGCAATACATGTCTGAACGCGAAGCCTTCGGGAGAACTATTGATAAATTCCAAGCCTTACGTCATACCATGGCAGACTTAGCTACGGAAGTAGAAATCTGTAAAACCTTTAACTATACAGTTGCGCACAGACTTAACAACAAAGAATACGTAGTAAAAGAAGCTACGATGTCCAAATTACAATCTACCAAAGTAGCGGACAATGTCATATACCAATGTTTACAAATGTTAGGCGGTTACGGATACATTGAAGAATACCCAATGGCAAGATTGCTTCGCGATAGTAGACTTGGCCCAATAGGAGGCGGAACTTCTGAAATCCTTCGTGAGATTATCGCCAAAATGATTATCGATGGAAAAGATTACAAGCCTGCAACTTAAATAGGAT
>CAZHSA010000210.1:0-4198 GCA_964535135.1 uncultured Kordia sp. | reverse complement strand
TTCCAATTTTCATCGCCAAAATGATTATCGATGGAAAAGATTACAAGCCTGCAACTTAAATAGGATTAATCAGTTTTGGCGAAAATTCCAATTTTCATCGCCAAAATGATTATCGATGGAAAAGATTACAAGCCTGCAACGTAATTGAGATGTAAGTAATGAGAAGTGAGTATTGAGATTTTTTCAAAGCGTTACTTCAAGTGTCGAATCTGCGATTCGTTGTATAGAGAAGTACTTCGAAACAAAGAATAGAACATAAAAACATACATGATGTAAGAATTTGTAAAATCGCAAATCAAAAAACCACAACCATACATAAAAGATCACTTTCCAAAAAAGTGGTCTTTTTTTATGCACTGAAGTCACACACAACTCTTACGGTAAAACCGTAGAAGTGACAAACTTATCAACACGAAAACGTTTTCGCTAATTCGCCAATTATTCTACCCAAAAATAAATATATACTTTAAAAAAAGAACAATAATCTTTTAACCAAAACAACCATGAAAAAAAATCAAATCCTGTATTTCTTACTAGCCAGTTTATTCGTCATAAGCTGCTCTAAAGATGAAATTGCTCTAGACAATGAGCAAAGTAAAGAATCAACCAACCAAACTGTCTCGGCAAAAAACAGATCCAACCTAAAACCTATTGGTTCAGGAGTGATGATGCAAGCGTTCTATTGGGACGTGCCCGCAGGTGGAACTTGGTGGAATGTAGTCAAAGGAAAAGTTGCCGCTTGGAGCAATGCCGGAATCGACGCTATTTGGCTTCCGCCAGTATCCAAAGCGCAAAATGGACCTTTCTCTATGGGATACGATCCGTTCGATTACTTCGATTTCGGTGAATACAACCAAATGGGAAGTGTAGAAACACGTTTCGGTTCCACATCCGAATTGCAAAGTCTGATCAATTCAGCACACAACAATCGCTTAAGTGTCATTGCAGATATCGTTTTAAATCACAACAGTGGAGGAAACAGTGAGTACAATCCGTACAAGGGAACTAACACCTACACAGACTATCAACCAATGTCTGGAAAATTTTACAGAAGTTTCAATGACTTTCATCCAAATAACATTCAAGCAAATGACGAAGGTGTATTTGGCGGATTTGCCGATTTATCGCATGCCAAAGGATATGTGCAAGATTGGCTGTGGAGAACGCCAAACTCGGTGGCGCAATACTACAAAAACGTTGTCGGATTCGACGGCTGGCGTTTTGATTACGTAAAAGGATTTGGTCCTTGGGTTGTCAAAGAATGGAAAAATGCCGTTGGCGGATTCTCTGTAGGAGAATATTGGGACGGAAATGCTGCAACACTCGATTGGTGGTCTGGACAAGCGGAAGTAAGTGCGTTCGACTTTGCTTGCTACTATCGCATGCGTGATGCCTTTCAAGGAAACAACCTAAACCGATTAAACGATGACATGTTATGGAAACGTAATTCCTCAAAAGCAGTAACCTTTGTGGCAAACCACGATACGGACGAAATCATCAACAACAAAATATTGGCGTATGCGTACATTCTAACACACGAAGGCTATCCAACAATCTTCTACCGCGATTACGAAGATTGGTTAGACAAAAACAAACTAAACAACCTTATATGGATTCACAACAACTTAGCAAGCGGAAACACTTCGATCCTTTACACGGATAACGATGAATATGTAGCTCGAAGAAACGGATACAACAGTGCTGGCTTGGTCGTGTACATCAACAACTCAAACAGCTGGAAAGAACGTTGGGTAGAAACCAACTGGTCCAACACACGCATCAAAGATTACACAGGAAATTCCAGTTGGGAACCTGTAACGCAAGGTGGACGTTGGGTAAAAATCCAAGCGCCACCAAAAAGTTACTCAGTTTGGTCAGTAAAATAAAGGTACTAAGTTTTGGCTATTAGGTATTTTTAAGACCCAATAGCCAATACCTAATAGCTAACAATGGCATTCCGCAGAAAAAGCGGCCGCGCTTTCGGCTATATCTTTTTTTACCAAAAAAGGATGCCGCCTCAAATATAATATTCACGATTTCCGATTTAAGAAAATTAGAATCAATGAGTAATCGCTAATGCAAAAAATAAAACAATAAACTATTTGAAATTAAAAAATAGTCAGTATATTTGCACCCACAAAATCTAAAAGAGAGGAGGTTAAGGACTATGTTAATAATACCAGTTAAAGAAGGAGAAAATATAGACAGAGCGCTGAAACGTTTCAAAAGAAAATTTGATCGTACAGGAGGAATGCGTCAACTAAGATCAAGAAAGCATTTCACAAAGCCATCAGTAGCTCGCCGTGCACAAATTCAAAAAGCACAATATATCCAGCACCTTAGAGATCAAGAAGAAATTTAAGAGGCTCACACAAAACAAAACAAAAAGGTTTCCATTATGGAAGCCTTTTTTTATACGCAAAACTTTCATCTCACCGACAACTTTAGTAACTTGGGTAGGAATTAGGAATTAGGAATTAGGAATTAGGAATTATCTTGAAGAACCGATAAAACACAAATAAACAAATCCACGAAAAACAAATAACCAAGTTTAAGAGTTTATAAGTTTAACAGTTTACGTTTTAAAACAAAAAGTAGAAAAACAATCTAACAAGCAACAACAAGTTAAGAGTTAAAAGTGATGAGTTAAGAGTTAGTAAAAAATGAACGAATTAACAAAAAGACAAATCAACAAAGTTTAAGAGTTTAGTTTTTGAAAAGAAACATAAATTAAACAACAAGTAACAAGTAACAAGTAACAAGTAACAAGTAACAAGTAACAAGTAACAAGCAACCAGCAACCCAAAACCCAAAAAATGCCCTTCACATCGTTCATAGAATATTTGCAGCTCGAAAAAAATTACTCGTTACATACGGTCACTGCGTATGAAAACGACTTGTTCTCCTTTTCGGAATTCTGTAAAAAAGAATATGAAGATGCTAACATTCAAAAAGTGCATTACGTCCAAATTCGCAACTGGATTGTGTCCTTAGTAGAAAGTGGTTTGCAAAACGCGACTATCAATCGTAAAATATCGTCACTAAAAACCTATTACAAATTTCTGCTCAAAACAAAACAAATAGAAGTAACTCCACTAGCAAAACACAAAGCGCTCAAAACAGCCAAAAAAGTACAAGTGCCATTCTCTGAAAAAGAAATGGAAACTGTCTTGGCTAATATGAACTTCTCAAACGATTATGAAGGTGTGCGTAACAAAACCATCATCGAAATGTTTTACGCTACAGGAATGCGAAGAGCAGAACTCGTCAATCTAAAACAATCGGATATAGATTATACCGCCAAAACGATTAGAATCTTAGGAAAAAGAAACAAAGAACGAATCGTGCCACTCATCAAAAAATTGGAAGATCAATTAATTGAATACAATAACTACAGAAAACAAATAGACACTGCGCAAAAACAAGAACTATTTCTAACAGCAAAAGGAAATAAAATCTATGCGAATCTTGTATATCGTCTAATAAATGATTATTTTAGTATAGCATCTACAAAAGTAAAAAAGAGTCCGCATATTCTCAGACACACCTTTGCGACTCATTTACTAAACCAAGGTGCCGACTTAAATGCTGTAAAAGAATTACTTGGTCATGCTAGCCTCGCTTCAACGCAAGTATACACACATAATAGTTTAGCAGAACTTAAAAGTGTATATGCCAAAGCGCATCCTAGAAACAAAAGGTAACCCTCTAAACAAACAGCGAAAACCTAAACAATAACCTTAAAAGTACCGCGTATGAAAGTAAACATGCAGTCCGTAAACTTTACGGTAGATCGTAAGTTAGTAGATTTCATTCAAAGAAAAATGGATAAACTAGAAACGTACTATGACAAAATCATAGATGCAGATGTCTATTTAAAGGTAGAAAACACAAGTGCAAAAGAAAACAAAATTGCAGAAGTAAGAGTGAATATCCCTGGAGATGATTTAATGGTAAAAAAACAATGCAGAACCTTCGAAGAAGCCATAGATGAAGCAACAAGTACACTACAACGAGCGTTACTAAAAAGAAAAGAAAAAGTACGAGCGCATTGATACATAAAAAAAAATTAAAAATAGTTTTGTTTAAAAAAAATATTCTATACATTTGCAGTCCGTTAGAAATAGCGGACTTTTTTTATGAAAAAAAGCCGATGTAGCTCAGCTGGCTAGAGCAGCTGATTTGTAATCAGCAGGTC
>CAZHSA010000209.1:0-7055 GCA_964535135.1 uncultured Kordia sp. | reverse complement strand
ATAGGTTTTATAGGTGTGAATGTTGTTTCCGATTTTCTTCCATAATTCTTTAAATACATATGTAGAACCTGTAAAGTGAACTCCAGCAAAGTCTGGACTTTCTAAAATAGTATCTGTAATCATCACTGGATCTCCATACACAACATTGATAACGCCATCTGGCACACCAGCTTCTTTAAAAATATCTACAATTACTTTGGCTGAGAAAATTTGACTATCACTTGGTTTCCAAACAACGGTATTTCCCATCATAGCAGCACTTGCTGGTAAGTTGGCTGCAATTGCTGTAAAGTTAAAAGGTGTAATTGCGTATACAAATCCTTCAAGTGGTCTGTATTCAACACGGTTCCAAATACCTTCGGCAGAATCAGGTTGCTCTTCATAAATTTGCGCCATAAATTCTACGTTGAAACGTAAAAAGTCAATCAACTCACAAGCAGCATCAATTTCAGCTTGATGTACTGTTTTTGATTGTGCAATCATGGTAGCAGCATTAATTTTTGCTCTGTAAGGACCAGCAATTAATTCAGCAGCTTTTAAAAAGATAGCTGCACGTTGTTCCCACGTCAATTGCGCCCATTTTTCTCTAGCTTTCAAAGCACTTTCAATAGCTTTCGTTACATGTGCTTTTTCGGCTAAATGATACGTTCCTACCACATGTTTATGATCATGAGGAGGCGACATTGTATTGGTGTTTCCCGTTGTAACTTCTTCGTTTCCGATGTACATTGGTACGTCTACGTTTCCGTTAAAATACGCTTCGTATTGTGCAGTAACTGCTGCTCTTTCAGGAGTTCCTGGAGCATACGATTTTACGGGTTCATTAATGGCTGTTGGAACTTGAAAAAATCCTTTTCCCATAGGTGATATTTTTAATTGAGTTATGATTAGAATTTGAGCCGCAAAGATACAAAAAAAATACACCTTCTTGACAGGCACTATTTCGCTATGTTTTTCTAGTTTTTTGTTGATTTTGTATGTTTTTCGCGGAATGAAATGTTTGTTGATTTGTTTAAAAAGAAAGAAAAATCAAAAGAAATTTAGGAAAAAATCAACCTAAAATAAAATAATTTTCAACAGGTATTTGTAAAATAGTATATTTACTTACAGAATAATTCACAATACAATCAAAATGGTGCACAAGCAAAAAAATGATATTTCCGAATTGGAGAAAAGTAAACTGGATGTTCTATTGAAAGAATACGAAATCACGAATAATAAGATTGAAAAATTTGTGGGAAGTCAGTTTTTGTATACGCAAGGATCGTTAGCGTTGGCTGGTGGATATATTCTTTTTTTGGTGGAAGGTGTCAAATTAATAGATAATTCTGTGACAACTGGTGGCGGAACGAAGCTTTATATTCAGTTTTTACCATTTTTAGTGTTGATCATTTTAAGCGGAATTCTCTATCAGTATCAGCGCACGATTGTGTTGCAAGGCTACAAACAGTATTTGGAGTTTGCTATGAATAAAATTGTGGGACAAAATTTAATCTCTTACGGTCATATTGGTGTTAAAAAAATGCTTCAACGAAACCCAATCGCGTTAATGAATACGGTTATTTATGTACTTGTGTATGCTGCTTCGTGCGCTTTTGCATATTATAAACCTGCCGAAACAGCAGAACCTAGATGGATAGTGTATCATATTTGTGCGTTCATTTTATTTGCGATCATTGCCTTGTTGAGTACGAACGGAAATACTAAAAAAGTGAAGGAAATGGCGGTTGATTATCATGAATCGCCAGAAATGCTAGAAAGTCGAGATATTTCTTTTGCTAAAATAACAAGTGACTAACTATCTTATTGAATTAGAATTTTTATTTTTGTGAAAATCACAAATAACATGCAAGAGTTCTTTCTCACCAAAATTAAAGAAGCATTACCAGTAAATACCTCGTTTATTGATACGGTTGCTGAGGTGTTAGATATTAGTTACGATGCGGCTCACAGACGTACAAGTTTAAAGAGTAAGTTGTCTCTTGAAGAAGCTGTGAAATTATCGCGTCATTTTAACTTGTCTATTGATCAATTGTATGAAATTGGGTTGCAAAATGTAGTGGCGGTTGAAAAGACACAAATTATTTCATCGCAAGAAGATTTGGAGGAATATTTTAAAGCTTCTCATAAAAACTTAGAGCAGATTTTGGCGATGAAAGGTTCTGAAATCATATATTCTGCAAAGGATTTGCCAATATTTTATACGTCTTCTGATAATGTGTTATCACGATTTAAAATGTATGTTTGGTTGCAATTGTTGAGTGAAGATCAACATGTAGTTCCTTTTGAAAACTTTGCGCCATCTGTTTCATTAGTGTCCGCAGCTTCTAGTTTGGGTGAGTTGTACGCGAATTTAAAAGTCACTGAAATTTGGGACATTACAACGATCAATAGTACGCTAAAGCAAATTCATTTTTATTACAAGTCTATGTTGTTGGCAGAAAACATGGCAATACAATTGTGTAACGATCTTCGTGCTTTGATTGAAACAATAGAGTTAAAAGTGGCGAGTGATGATCAATATCAACTGTATTACAACGAATTGTTGTTAATGAATAATACGGTGTTGGTAAAAACGCCTGTCATCAAAACCTTGTTTGTTCCGTATACCATTCTGTCGTATTACAAAACGAGCGATACAGAAACACTTTCGCATGTGGATAAACATTTGCAACGTCAAATGCGAAACTCTAAATTATTATCTGCCGCAGGAAAAAAAGAGCAACGTATATTTTTTAATAAAATGTATAAAAAGATTGATGCATTGATCTATTTAATTCAAGCGGAAAATGTATTGGATTTTGAATGATTTTATAGACTTGCTTAGCATTCTTTGAAACGTCCTTGCGAGGAAGTATGATGTAGTAATCTGTTTCTGTTATAAAAGAGATTTTCTTTGAAACGTTACTTAATACCTAATGCCCAATACCCAAAGCAAAGCGACCTAAAAATCTAAATCAATTCAACGCAAAAGGAGCACTCAATTTAAAAGTAGGAATAAAAACTCGGAATTTCTTTGTAGTAGTGAAATTCACCATATTGTAATGTCCGCGCATCGCTCCAATGGGAGAAGCTAGCAGACAACCTGATTGATATGTATGTGATTCTCCTGGCTTTAACACAGGTTTTTTACCGATGACACCTTCGCCATCTACAATTTCAACACTATTTAAGGCATCAAAAATTTGCCAATGTCTGGAAGTTAATTGTACCGAATCTTTACTTTGATTCTCAATGGTAATTTGATAGCCAAAAGCAAAATGCATCTTATAGTTTTTGAAAAATGTACCTTCAAAACTAGTCTCTACGGAAATCTTTATGCCTCTGGTTACCTGTTGAATCATTTTTTGTATTTAATTCGTTTACACTATTTTTAATTAAATCTTTTTTAAATCGAGGTATAATCAAAAATACAAATTTTATATTATATGATCTTACAAGACGTTAAAATTTTAACGAATTTATAGGAAAAACAACTTTTCTAATTCTTAATAACACTCGAATTTGTAGTGCCAATGCCAATCACGCGATCGTAAATTTCTCCAAACTTTCTAAAGTATACCACAATTAAGTAGTCGTTTTCAGTTTCAAAATTAGAGCCGCTGATTTTAGTAGAATCTACTTCGCCTTTTTCATTCACTACAACATATTTATAGTTGTAAAATCCTTGTTTTAATAGCAATTGTGCTTCGTACAGGTCTGTTTCAGGGTTGTAAAACAGCTGATTTTCTTCACTAATCGAATGATTGTTAAAACGTCCTACGACATACACTTTACTGCCAGTTAACTCCATAAAATTCTGCAATGAGAAGTGAATAAACGCATAATCAGCTTCAATAGAAGGATCGGTTCCCACAATCGTATTCACTAAAAAATCACCATTAATATCCGGGTTGAAGGTGTATTCTAATCCTGAACGTGTAATGTCGGTGTGCAAATAATTATGATATAAGTCTTTTAACTCTATGCTGGCAATGCTCACATTTCCACCACGAATTTCTTTATTCTCAAAATTAAGATACTCATTTCCTCCAGGAAAACTAGTTTCTGTGTTATAGCGATATACAAACCGAGTTCCTAAGGTATATTGTGGTTTAATATTGTAAATAGCTGTTTTCCAGTCGTAATTTTGTAAAATGGCAACTTTTAGCTCGCGTTCAGGATTTCGTAGACGTACATTAGCAGTGTTGATTTCAAATTGAATCAATTGATCTTGCTCAATCGTGCTCAAATCACGTGTTCTGTGCACAGCGGCGCCAACGCCAATAGTATTATCATACACAATAAATCTGCGGGAAAACATCAATTCATCTTCATCATCATAAATAGAAAGCATGTAATTTCCTGTCAATAACAACGTCGTAAACTGATTCGGGATATTCAATCGGTAGTTGGAATACAACTGTAAGGTATTAAACGAATTTTCATAATTGATGATGCGTTGGTTGTCCATGCCGCGCATATATTGGGCTTTCGCTAGATTAGAAGGTGTCCAATCATAATTGCAGTGTACAATCTTATAATAATAATCAGCTTCATCTCCGTTAATGTCATCAAACGTAACTTTTAAAGGTTCTCCTAATTGTAGTAACGGAAATTGATCACCTTGATTCGTTCCAATAAGATCAATACTTTTAATAAAATAGGGAGGTTCTACTTCTACAAGTGGCTCTCTTTGTGCTTGTATGTGTAAGCTATGAATTAAAAGTATTAAAAAAATACAAAAGGTGCGCGCTGTCATTCGTTTCAATTTTTTACAAAGATACGCAAAATGCATGCCTAAACGTAGTGTCTCATGAAGCAGCAAGAAAACGTCATTGAAAATGTCTAATTTAGAATCGGTATAAATAAATTTTATAGTTCTATATTGGCTTTTAGATGAGGCTATAAATGTTTAAATTTGCACGATTTTTAGATAAAAATTCCATAACTATGTCAAAAGACATTCGCATAAAAAAAGGCTTAGATATTAAGCTTGTTGGCGAGGCAGAAAAAACTACAATAGCTGCAAAAGCAAGTAGTCATTATGCTATAAAGCCCGAAGATTTTCACAGTATCATTCCTAAAATGTTGGTGAAAGTCGGTCATAAAGTTAAAGCCGGTCAGGCACTTTTCCATTCTAAAGTAGACGAAACATTAGTATTTCCTTCTCCCGTAAGTGGTGAGATATCAGAGATTGTTCGTGGAGCAAAGCGTAAAATTTTAGAAATTAGAATTTTAGCAGATGCAACACAACAACATCATGATTTTGGAAAGAAAGATGCTGCAAAAATGTCTGGTGATGAGGTTAAAAAACACTTGCTTGCCGCAGGATGTTGGCCTTTCATCAAACAGCGTCCGTATGATGTTATTGCAGATCCGTCAAAATCTCCAAAAGCAATTTTTGTTTCTGGACATGACAGCAGCCCATTAGCGGCAGACTTAGAATATACTTTAGCAGGAAAAGAAGCAGAACTCACTGCAGCTTTAACAGCATTAACCAAACTAACTGAAGGAAGTGTTCATGTAGTAACAAGAAAAGGAGGAAATTCTCCTTTAGCAAATGTTGCAGGAACTACTTCTCACACGGTTTCTGGTCCGCACCCAGCAGGAAATGTTGGAACGCACATCAATAAACTTGACCCTGTTAATAAAGGAGAAGTTGTATGGACAGTGGCGGCAAAAGACTTAGTAATTGTTGGGGAAGTGTTGCTTACAGGTAAATTCAATGCAACACGCACCATCGCGATTACAGGTTCGCAAATTACCAAACCTCAATACGTAACTGCTATTGCTGGTGCCAACATCAAAGATTTGGTGGCAGACAATATCAATTTGGACAACACAAGAATCATCAGTGGAAACGTATTATCAGGAAAGCAGGAAAGTGCAGATGGTACTATTGGTTTCTATGACAATCAAATAACGGCGATTCCAGAAGGTGACGATTATGAGTTTTTCGGATGGAACAAGCCAATTTTTGATAAAGTAAGTGTGTCAAGAGCATTTACATTTTCATGGTTAAAGCCAAACAAAAAATACGATCTCAATACAAATACAAACGGAGAACACAGAGCGTTCGTAACAACAGGAACGTTTGAGCAAGTATTTCCGCTAGATATATATCCAATGCAAACGTTAAAAGCGTGTATGTATTCGGACTTGGACGAAATGGAAGCTTTAGGAATGTATGAAGTGGCTCCGGAAGATTTTGCATTGACAGAATTTGTATGTGTGTCTAAACAGCCACATCAAAAAATTATCAGAGAAGGTTTAGATTTAATGCTTAAAGAAATAGGATAAGACTATGAGCTTAAAAGACAAATTACACAATTTAAAAGAAAAGTATAAAGGGAAAAAAATGGCGCCTGCATTCAATGCATTGCACACATTTTTATACTTGCCTAACGAAACTACGCACAATGGGACGCATGTAAAAGCTGCTGATGATTTAAAGCGTACGATGAACACCGTAATTCTTGCATTGGTTCCATGTTTAATCTTTGGAATTTTTAATGCAGGATACCAACACTATTTAGGATTGGGTGAAATTGAAGCATCTAATGGATTCTTAGGAAGTACATTTTGGACGTTCGATAACTTAATTCACGGTGCATGGAAGGTGTTGCCTTTAGTGATAGTATCCTATGGTGTCGGATTAGCTGTTGAATTCTTATTTGCAGTCATCAAAGGACACGAAGTAGAAGAAGGATATTTAGTAACAGGAATGTTAGTTCCATTAATTGTACCAATTGATATTCCATTATGGATGTTATCTGTAGCTGTAATATTTGGTGTTGTGATCGGAAAAGAAGTTTTTGGTGGAACAGGAATGAATATATTAAACCCAGCATTAACCATTAGAGCCTTTTTATTCTTCGCATATCCAACATGGATGTCTGGAGATAAAGTATGGGTGCATGAAGCAGTAGAACGCGCTGGTACACCAGATGCTATTTCTGGTGAAACACTACTGGGTGCTTATGCTCAAAACTCTAGCTTACCGAATATTGATATTATGGATATGTTCTATGGATTTATTCCAGGCTCTGTAGGTGAAACGTCTAAGCTGCTCA
>CAZHSA010000208.1:0-7075 GCA_964535135.1 uncultured Kordia sp. | reverse complement strand
TCATAAACTATAATAAAACATGGCGGAAATTATAAACATGCCAAGACTAAGTGACACCATGGAAGAAGGTGTTGTGGCATCATGGTTAAAACACGTAGGTGATAAAGTTGAAGAAGGTGACATTCTCGCAGAGATTGAAACAGATAAAGCAACAATGGAATTTGAATCTTTCCATGAAGGAACACTCTTATATATTGGAGTTCAAGAAGGGGAAACTGCGCCAGTTGATACGTTGTTAGCCATTATTGGTGAAGAAGGAGAAGATGTAGATGCCCTGCTAAAAGGCGGTGGCGCTTCAGAAACGAAAGCAGCAGCAACAGAAGAAAAGCCAGTAGAAGAAGCGCCAAAAGCTAGCGCTGAAAAAGTGGAAATGCCAGCAGGCGCGATTGTGGTAACAATGCCACGATTGAGTGATACAATGGAGGAAGGAACTGTGGCGTCTTGGTTAAAACAAGTAGGTGATACCATAGAAGAAGGTGACATTCTTGCTGAAATTGAAACGGATAAAGCAACCATGGAATTTGAATCCTTCAATGAAGGAACACTTTTATATATTGGCGTAAAAGAAGGAGAAACGGCACCTGTAGATAGTATTTTAGCAATTATCGGAGAAAAAGGAACGGATGTAGATACAGTTTTGAAAGCAGCAGCTTCAGGTGATTCAGCTACTTCATCTTCAGAAGAAACGGTATCAAAACCTTCGGGAAACGTAGCCGCAGAAAGCAAAGCGGAAGCACCAAAAGCTTCTGGAAGCGAATCTTCGGGCGGTAGAATTATTGCTTCGCCATTGGCAAAGAAAATTGCAGCCGACAAAGGAATTGATCTCACGCAAGTGAAAGGAACAGGCGATCACGGACGTATTGTAAAACGCGATGTAGAAAACTTTACACCAGCAACCGTTGCAGCTCCAGTAGCTAAAGCAACGAGTTCAGCAGCAGCTCCAGTAGCGGAATCTGCTCCAGCAATCGCACCATTTGTGCCAGCAGGAGAAGAAAGTAGTGAAGAAGTGAAAAACTCGCAAATGCGTAAAACGATTGCACGTCGTTTAGGTGAATCAAAATTCGCAGCGCCACATTATTACCTTACGGTAGAATTGGACATGGACAACGCAATTGCTTCTCGTAAAACAATCAATGCAATTCCAGATATCAAAGTATCATTCAATGATATGATTGTAAAAGCCTGTGCGATGGCATTACGTAAACATCCACAAGTAAATACAACTTGGAACGACAATGCTACAACATACCATAAACACATTCATGTTGGTGTAGCTGTAGCCGTTGATGATGGATTGTTAGTGCCTGTATTAAAATTTGCAGACCAAATGAGTTTAACGACTATTGGTGGGCAAGTGCGCGAATTGGCAGGAAAAGCTAGAAACAAAAAGATTTCTCCAGCAGAAATGGATGGAAGTACATTCACTATTTCTAACTTAGGAATGTTTGGGATTTTAGAATTCACGTCAATCATAAATCAGCCAAACTCAGCAATCCTATCGGTTGGAACCATTGTACAAAAACCAGTGGTGAAAAACGGAGAGATTGTCGTAGGAAATACAATGAAAGTAACATTAGCGTGCGATCACAGAACAGTTGATGGCGCAACAGGCGCACAATTTTTACAAACCGTAAAACAATATGTAGAAAATCCTGTGACGATGTTAGCATAATCGTAAATCACATCAAAAATCCCACGCAAGTGGGATTTTTTGTTTACATTCATACCCAATCAAAAAAATACCCATGAAACATTTTAAACACATATTCGGAATCTGCCTAGTAGCTTTAGTAGTCTTCTCATGCAAAACCAAAGAGGTTGTTATAAAAGCACAAGAAGTAGATGATATTGTAACGTATTTGGCTTCTGATGAATTGGCAGGAAGAGACACAGGAACGGAAGGAATTGAAAAAGCAGCAACATACATTGAAAATTATTTTAAGGATGTAGGTGTACAACCTTATTTTGACACATATCGCGACAGTTTTACGGTAAAAGGAAAGAATGCGTTTAATGTGATTGGCTATTTAGAAGGAAACGATCCAGAATTAAAAAATGAATTTGTCATTCTTGGCGCGCACTACGATCATATTGGATTTGCAGAAGCTGTAGATGGTGACAAAATTGCCAATGGCGCTAATGATAATGCGGCTGGTGTAGGAACTGTAATGACGATGGCAAGATATTTTGCAACGACAAAAAGTAACAAAAGAAGCATCTTATTTACGTTATTTTCTGCGGAAGAAAAAGGCTTGTTAGGTTCTAAATATTTAGCAGAAACCTTAAAGAAAGAAAACTTGAATTTATACCTAATGTTGAACTTTGAAATGGTAGGTGTGCCTTTAGTTGGGAAAGATTATACGGCGTATGTAACAGGATTTGATAAATCGAATTTGGCGGCAAAAATGAACGAATATGCAGGAAAGAAAATTGCAGGTTTCTTGCCAAAAGCAGGTGAATATAGATTGTTTATGCGTTCGGATAATTATCCGTTTTTCAACGAATTTAACATTCCAGCGCAAACGTTTTGTACGTTCGATTTTACTAACTTTGATCACTATCACAAAGTAGGAGATGAGTCTGATATTATGGATTTCAATCACATGGCAAATTTTGTAAACACGTTTATTCCAGCCGTGCGAAAAGCAGTCAATGCACCTACAAAAGAGATTCAACTGACAACTTCGAAGTAACTCAATTTGAAGATTGTTTGATTTGATATTTTGAAAATAGTATTGAGTGGATTTGATTTTTACTTTAAGCAAATTTCACTCCGAATATGTCACATCGAGCGCAGTCGAGATGTAGTGTAAACTTTAAAATAATAATCACGTCATGCTGAACTTGATTCAGCAGCTCACAAACTTAGCGTTACATATTATGAAAAACGTCATCATCACAGGAACAAGTCGCGGAATAGGTTTTGAACTGGTGCATTTATTTGCAAATGCTGGATACAATGTGTTAGCATTGTCGCGAAACGAAAAACCAATTTCAAATTTAACCTATGACAATATCACTTCCTTTGCGTTCGATTTGGGGAAACCTGAAGATTACAACCGTGTGACTGATTTTGTGAAAGAAAATTGGCAGCAAGTGGATATCGTGATTCACAATGCAGGTTCTTTGTTGAACCGACCATTTGGAGAAACTACCATGGAAGATTTCCAATGGATTTACACGGTAAATGTCTTTGGTGTAGCAGAATTGAGTCGTGTATTATTGCCGTTTATGAAATCGGGAAGTCATGTTGTTACCATTAGTTCCATGGGCGGTATTCAAGGAAGCATGAAATTCCCAGGCTTGGCTGCATACAGTTCTTCCAAAGGCGCGGTGATTACGTTAGTAGAATTGCTTGCAGAAGAATACAAAGACCAAGGAATTGCGTTCAATGCACTTGCGTTAGGAGCCGTACAGACCGAAATGTTGGCAGAAGCGTTTCCAGGCTACAAAGCACCGTTAAGTGCCTTAGAAATGGCAGAATATATTTATGATTTTTCCTTGAACGGAAACAAATACTACAACGGAAAAATCATGCAAGTTTCGAGTTCTACGCCGTAATTTTTGATTATAAACACACTTTTTGACACTTTTTTGACATTTGATTTGCATAGTTAACATGCAATTCGCTCTATATTAGTAGCAAAGTTAAAAACAACATCATGAAGAACATCAAAAATTTAGCTTTGCCATTAGTAATACTAATAATTGCACTAGTGGTAAGTGGTTATGCTAAAAGTGATTCAGAGGTTTCGCCAAAAGAAAATCTTTCAGCAGTGAGCAAAACACAACAACAGACTATAAACATGTTTGTAACACACGGACATTGCAGTACGCCATTTGCAGGTGTTGTAAATAATTTACAATTAGACATTGCTTCACGTAGTGATCAGGGAAATCCTTTAGAAAATATGGCACTTTCGTTTGAAGTAGATCCGAATACATTCAATGTCTGCAGAGCAGAAGAATTGACCTCAAAAATTAGAAAACCAGGTTTATTTGTTGGAAAAGACAATGAAAAAATCACTTTCAAATCTACAAATGTTTATACGATGGGATTGGATTGGTATCAAGTAAACGGTACAATGACTATCAAAGGAATCGAAAAAGATGTCAAATTCTTTGTAACAGGAATCAGAGATCCAAAAGAAACTATGGCAAGTTCACTTGTATTAAGCGGTCAAGTAAACCTATTTGATTGGGGAATTGACTATGATAAAATTGTCAATGGGAAATCGGATAGCGTTCCTACAAAATTATTATATCTAAACATGACATTTGATGTTCCAGCGTATTCAGCATCCTTAGTGACTGTAGCAACTAAGAAATAAATCACCTTTTAAAAAAAACTTTACGATCTCCATCAAAAGCTTTATTCGCTATCATTCTTTTGGTGGGTTTTCATGAAGAACAGAACAGCTTTTTGAAAATCACTTTTGGTTGTTTTGGCAGAATGGGTATAATAAATAATTTTTCTCATCTATAGATGATATGAAACTTCTTAAAAAAGCATAAAAATAGTAGCATGTTACTAAAACATCCTACTATTTTTTCGTTTACTTCTTTTGAAGAGTGGTTTGTTCAGCGGAAAAGTAATTCCAACTGTGGCAGCACCTGCAAATTGATTGATAGCATTGTGGTAAAAATACGTAAACGCAATTTCAATTTTATGATTTCGTCCTATTGCCAAACCTAGCGAGACAGGAATGTGAAAAAGTAAGCCACTTTCTTTACGATCGGTGTCATTGGTTATCGTTTCAAACGTTCCTACAGACATTCCGCCACCAACCTCTACAAAAGGTGCCACCCAAGGAATTGGCGCTTTTAGTCGCACTTTTCCACCTAAAAGGAAAGCACTCATATCTGCCGTATACGAACGTTGAAAAGCATTCACAGCGTTTTCATTAGAACTTGTAAAAATGAATCCTGCGTATGGACGAATGTCAAACCATTCTTTTATTGTATACACATATTCTGCTTGTGCAAAAAAACCTTGTCCGTTAAAATCGACACTATCGTCGTAAGGAACACTAATTCCATATCCTACAGAAGCTTTGATGGCTTGTTTTTTTTGAGAAGAATCGTCAGTTTGTGCAATTGCAAAGTGCATGGTTGCTACCGTCGAAATAATAAATGCAAATATTAGTTTTTTCATAAATTGTTAAAGTAATATTGGTCTTAATTTTTGGTTACATACGAAAGATATTATTTTCTGAATAAATAAAAAAAGGGAAACCGAATTGATTTCCCTTTGCAGAACTTTATTTTGAAACAACTACATTTCGTCAATAATTTTTTCAATCAATTCTGTAGTAGAACTGTACGATAAGCCTTCTTTTTTAGCAATATCAATTGCTTTTTTAGCTTTTTTCAATGCTTTCGCGTAATTCCCAGTTTTATAAAGTAACGCCGCATGTGTATCAACGTTGTAATACGTTGCTTCTAACTCTATAGAACGTTCTACAACTTTTATGGCTTTTAATAAAATTTTCACATTGTCTTGCGTTTTATATGCATTCCATGCTAGTGAATTTAGCTTAGAAGAAGAATTCCATATTTTATCTATGTTTGCTTGACTATAATCATTCAGGTCAAAATCAATTTCTTCTGTTTCCGTTGATTCGATCACAGTTTCTTCTACTTCTTCTTCCACATAATTCATATACTTTTTCACCAAACCTTCCATCTTTGTTTTGCTCATCGCGCCTTCAATCTGTTCTAGGTTTGAACTGTTTTTGATGAATAAATACGTTGGCATTGCAGAAATTCCCAACGCATCATCTACCTGACTTTTGTCAACGTCGATCTTATAAAAATCAACGCGATCTTTGTATTTTTTGTTTAAGTCTTTTAAGATAGGATCCATGCGTTTACACGGTCCACACCAAGTGGCATAAAAATCTAAGACGATCAGTCGGTCATTGTCAACAAGTAATTTTGATTCGGCGTCATCATCTGATAATTCAGTTTGTGCAACAGCGGGAATCGCTACACAAAACATCAATAACAGCAATACATTTTTCATATACTAAATATTTAATTTGTTTTAAATTTATATAAAAATATCATGCAAAAAAATTATCGCACAGGTTTTTCGGTGTAATTGGTTTGTTATTAGTTGATAAGAGAGGAAATGATGTTATTTTTAGCAAATTCCTAATTTAACTTCTCAAACGAAAATGACGTATTCACTTTCGTCGTATTGTCAATTGCAATCTCAGTACGTTTTATCACCACGAGCACACTGTCTTTTTGTGTATATGTTGAATTGATCCGTTTTGTGTAGCTCATTTTTTGGATGGAAGTGTCATCGTTGCGTGTTTTTAGTTCGCCTAAAAATGTTAGCTCTTCAATGGTAATAGTTTGAATTGAATCTGCAATCGCTTCTTTAAATTTACTAGAATATGCCAATTGCTCATTGATTGCTTCTGCAAATTCAGGATGTTTCGTCGCTAACAATTGCGCTTCGTACTTAGCTTGAAGCTTTTCGGAGATTTCTGCATCAATTGCTTCAAATCTAAAATAATTTGTGGTAAAACTTAACTCTTTTCCTTTTACGTCATCTGTAGAACCATTGGTGTCAAAATACAACTTTTGAACTTTTGAATCTTCTTCTGGCGCAGTCGAATTTTCAGATTTAGGTGAAAATTCATTGCATGAAACACAAAATAAGAAACCGAATATGTACAAAATCTTTCGCATCATTGAATCATAAATTTAAGTTTCACAATCTGTTCATCTGCATATACTTTATCGAGAATATGTAATTTTTTCAAACTACTTGTCGGAATCGTTAATAAGTTAATGAATTCCTTCTTGCTATATAGTTCAATGCCAAGATCATTTTTAAACACACGATAAATTTGTGCATTTTCGGCAATTAAACCGTTCAATTGTACGCGGCGCTTTTTCCAATCTTTTGTATTGCCATTGGCATAATACAACAACATCAATGCATAATCGTCCGTTTGCAATTGCACAGTTTTGTGTGAGCTCGAATTGATATGTCGTACAATTGTGTCTGTTTTATGATACTTGTATTTTACCACAAATGTCAACTGCTTTTCAGAAGTTG
>CAZHSA010000207.1:0-7078 GCA_964535135.1 uncultured Kordia sp. | reverse complement strand
AATTTTACAATCCATTGATCATAAAATCCACTGTTGGAACTTACGTCTTCATCGGCACTTCTACTGTATCCTGTAACGATGAATCCGCCATCTGCGGTTGTCTTAATTGCTTCCCCACGGTCGTCTGCCGTGCCACCATAGGTTTTACTCCAAAGAAGGTTTCCATCTGCGTCCATACGTGCTACCCAATAGTTGTTTTGTTCAGAAGCATTGTCCGTAATATCGCCGTCAATACTTTCTGTAAAACCAACAACTGCATAACCACCGTCGGCAGTCATGGTAATATCTTGTGCGGTATCTTCTTGTGTGCCGCCAAGCGTTTGAATCCAATCAATTTCTCCTAAGAATACAATAGGTTCTGTGATGTTTCCTGTATCACTTGGAGCGCTATCATCTGAGGAACATCCTACGAGAAGAATCAGCAGTAAAAGTGTATAATATGTGTTGTGTTTTATCATGAATCATTCATTGTTTTTACGAAGGATAAATAATCCTGAATTAATGTCACTCACGATAATATTTCCGCTTTCAAAGTATGGATATACATTCCATGCACCTTTAAAAACAGCATCATCATTTGTAGGATAGGTGTCAAAAAAACCTTCTTCTTGAATTGCGCTACTTCCTATACTTGAAATGTCTAAAACACGCATGCCAGCTGCGTAATTTGCTAAGAAAAAAGTATTGCCTTTTGCATATCCGTTGTGATCAATTGCAGCGGTTGGGCCTGTATACGACATGTGTACCGTTGGATTGTCTAAATCTTGCAAATCGAATACAATGCTACGCGAGTTGAACCCGAAATTGAGTTCATCCAATTCGTCGCCAACTATAAAATAACGCTGATCTTCTGTGTACCAACCTTGGTGTGTGTACCCAATATCTGGATAGTTGATGGTTGCTAGTTGAATAGGATTATTTTTGTCGGAAATGTCAATAATGACTACTTCATTCGTATTGCTTCCAATTAAGATTTCTTTTCCTGCATGTTCGGTGTCTGGGCCATTATACGTGATTACTTGTGCATCGTGAGAATACGCATCATCAGCATATCCGCCTGCAGCAACAGGATTTGTAGGATTTTGAATATTTACAAAATGTGGGCCACCATTAAAAGAAAATAGATCATCATTCAATGTCATAGCGCCAACAGCATAGGCAAAACCGCTTTCTTCATTGATGACAATATTATGTGCGCTTCCAAAACCATCATACCAAGCATCTGTTGTAAATATTTCTGGCGGATTGGCAACATTGCGCAAGCGTGTTAAATCAAACACTTGCATTCCGTGTCCTGGCGCTTCGCTCACAATAAACGCGTGATTGTTATACACTTTAATATCTCTCCAATTACTGGCTTCAGTTTGTGCAGGTAAATAGCCTAAATATATAGGATCCGTTGGATTTGTAATGTCTACAAAGGAAGCATTTTCATTAGTTCCAATAAGCGCATATTCACGATCTGTTTGTGGATCTGTCCAACCCCAAGAATCGGCACCTCGTACGCCACCTAAAATATCCAAAGGAATGTGCGCCATTAAATCGTATCCATTACAAGGATAGATGCCTGCAAATCCATTTTCACAGATAACAGCATCAGGAAAAGCTACAGAATTTGGAATTTCTCCATTTGGAATTTCTTCCGCTACTGTTGTTATAGGTTGCGGATCATCATCATTACCACAAGCGTATATACTAAGTGTAATAATGACAAAAAAGAAGTATTTTACCTTTTTCATAAGCAATAATTATTATGTATTATTTGGATAACTCCTTAATTTACAATTAATTTCTGAGAAGTTGCGCCATTTATCTTTACTACATACATTCCCGAAGGAAATTTTTCAACAGGCAGTTGAAATAGAATTTCATTGATATTTGCATATGCTGCCACTACTTTTCCTAATATGTCTCTTACTTCAACAGTCTTGATTAACATATTTTCTCCTGCTCTTATCATCGTGTGATTGGAAGCGGGATTTGGATACATCACAAAATCGAAGTTTTGTGTTTCTATGTTAGCCAATGTACTGCTATCGCGAATGATAAAAAGACCTCTATTAGTATCACTTATGATAATATTACCACTTGCAAAATATGGATATGCTGTCCAAGCGCCTAAAGACTCAGTATTGTTAGATTCTGGATATGTATCAAAATAACCAATTTCGGCTGCATTCAACGGATTGGAAATGTCTAAAATTCGCACACCCGAAGTATAATTGGCTTGGTATAATTTGTTTCCTTTAATATACATGTTATGATCAATAGCATTGGAAGCTCCCGTAAAAGAGGTTAAAAAGCTAGGATTGTCCAAATCGGCAAAGTCAAAAACAAGTGTACGCGTTGCATACCCAAAGTTTATTTCATCGTTTTCATCTCCTAAGTAAAAGTAACGATGATCATCTGTCAACCAGCCTTGGTGTGTATAGCCAACATTGATGTAGTTAATACTTGAAAGCTTCGTTATAGAAGCTTTGTTAGAAACATCTAAAATGACAATTTCATTTTCGTTGCTTCCAATTAAAATTTCTTTGCCTACATGTTGTGTGTCAGGTCCGTTATAGGTTACAATTTGTGCATCATGCGTGTATCCATCTGTGGAATATCCGCCCGCAGAAACTGGATTCGCAGGATTGGAAAGATCTACAAAATGCGGACCGCCACTAAAGGTATCACAACCTAACAAATAGGCAAAACCAGTATCTTCATTTATGGCAATATTATGACAGCTTCCAACATCGGTAAGTACTGTATCTGGCGTAAATGTTTGTGGTGGATTCGCTACATTGCGCAAACGCGTTAAATCGAACACTTGCATTCCATGATTCCCTACAAAATCGGCAACGATGTACGCATAATTATTATATACTTTAATGTCTCTCCAGTAATTAGAACTTGTATTTGTCGGAATGTTTCCAACGTATATTGGATTTACAGGGTCGCTTATATCTACAAAGCAAGTTTTGTCTTCAAAAGTAATTAAAGCGTATTCTTTGTTGGTGGTCGTATCTGTCCAGCCCCAAATGTCACTTCCGTCTCGGTTACTGAATGTAGATTTTGGTAAATTCGATAATAAATCAAATCCGTCACAGGGAAAAGAACCTGCAAATCCATTCGTACAAGGAACAGACTGGGCAATTATATGCGTACTCGCAAGAAGTGCAAGCACAAAGAGTAGGTTTCGTGCAATAGGTGTCATTTTTTTGGCTAATTTTACGTTTTATTAGGGGTCGAGGCTAAAACTGCGGACTAAAATACAATTTTAACTTTAATTAAATACGATTACAGCATGTTAAAAGATAAGAACGAACAGCGAACATCATTGGCAAGTTTGGGAGAGTTTGGATTAATTGATCATTTGACGTCAAACTTCAAGATTACGCAACGTTCTACCATAAAAGGAATTGGAGACGACGCGGCTGTATTAGACTTTCAGGAAAAGAAAGTGGTGGTTTCTACTGATTTGTTAGTAGAAGGTGTTCATTTTGATTTGAGTTTTATGCCGTTGAAGCATTTGGGTTATAAAGCTGTGATTGTGAATTTATCAGATATTTATGCGATGAACGCGAAAGCGACGCAAGTCACAATCTCGATTGCGGTTTCGAACCGTTTTCCTTTGGAAGCCTTGGAAGAATTGTACGCAGGAATTGAATTAGCAGCAAAGATATACAATGTTGATGTTGTGGGAGGTGATACCACTTCTTCCACAAAAGGTTTATTGATCAGCGTGACAGCTATTGGTGAAGTTGAAGAAGACAAAATTGCCTATAGAAATGGCGCTAAAGACAATGATTTGTTGGTAGTTACAGGTGATATTGGTGCTGCGTATTTAGGATTGAAAGTATTGCAACGTGAAAAATCAGTGTTTGAAGTCAATCCGAACAATCAGCCAGATTTGGACATGTATTCTTACATTATTGAACGACAATTAAAGCCTGAAGCGCGCAAAGATATTCCACCATTATTACACGATTTGGATGTGAAACCGACCTCTATGATTGATATTAGTGATGGTTTGTCTTCCGAAATTATGCATTTGTGCAAGCAATCGGGCGTAGGTTGTAATTTGTATGAAGATAAAATTCCGCTTGATCCGCAAGTAATTTCAACCTGTGAAGAGTTTAATTTAGATAGCACAACCATTGCGTTGAGTGGTGGCGAAGATTATGAATTGTTGTTTACCATCAGTCAAGAAGATTTTCCTAACATAAAAGCCAATCCTAACTTAACTGTTATCGGGCACATGACGCAAGCAAGTGAAGGTATTCATTTAATTACACGTGCCAACACCAAAATTCCTTTAAAAGCACAAGGTTGGAATGCCATGGAAGAATAGATTATGAGACCGCTTACGCTGTTAGATTTTAGATCGCGCTTTGCGCTTTTAGACTTTTCTCACTGTTGCGGTGATGGTTTTTTATTTTATATCTTGAAAGTTTCGCTTTTAGATTTACGTTGTTTGTAAATTTGAAACCTTAGTAGTTTAAATAAAATTTCAATTGCTCTTGGAGCTTGACTACTACCTAAAACTTTAAAACGCGTGATTCTTCTTTTTGTGAAAAGAGGTCAATGTTTTGTTGATATCTTTTAGTTGTGGTGTAAGATGCGTCAACTTTCCTTTGTCGTCAGTGGTGGCTTCATGACTGCAAAGCATACATTGATATTCGTTGATGTGAGAAGTGACATGTTTCGTAATTCTGTAGCGATGTCCGAATACGCTACAATACATTTTTCCGAGTGAAAAAGTAGTTTTTATACGCTTATCTTCCATTTGAATAAGTAGGTTAAGTAAGTTTTCTTTGGTTTCCACTAAGATAAATATTCTGAATTAAAAATCCGATGAAAAGTCTCTTTTTTTAGATGAAACGCATATTTAGTTTAGTTAAATGGTAGATAAATACTCTTTTTTCCTACAGAAAAGATTCGTCTTTTAATTTTCAACTTGTTTTTAGTAGCTAATTTTTGTGTTAAAATAAGTGGTTTCAAGCTGTTACAGAAAAGATGTGCTAATTGGCTAAAAATCGTTCTAAAGAAAACATCAAATCTTCCTTATTTTCGATATGACTCATGTGTCCATCGGGAAAAATATCAACATCAACTTCTGAATTTTTAGTTTGATCAATCAAATCTTCAAAATTCAATACTGGATCATGTTTGCCAATAATCATCATCTTTTTATAGGGTGAAAAATGCAACAATACTTCACGATCTTCCCGAATTTTCATGCCTTCCAACGCAGCTACAATTCCTTGCAAAGAAGTAGTTAAGGCTTCTTTTTTGACTTCTTTAATGGTTTTGGCAAAGATTGTTCGGTTTTTTGGTCGAAATAGATTTGTAATTGAAATACGAATAAATTGTTTGTGATTGTATTTCACAGCATTGATGGCACGATCGCGATTCAGTTTTCGTTCTGCACTATCGGCACGCGATGTAGAATTGATCAAACATAAGGCTTTTACATAATCTGGATACATTTCGGCGAAAGCCAATGCCACATAACCGCCCATAGAATGTCCTAACAGATGCAGTTTTCGCAATCGCAATTCTTTTACCACGGCAAAAACCGTTTCCGCCATTTCTTCCATCGTGTGAATATATCCCAAGCATCCAGTTTGTCCATGACCTAACAAATCTATCGTGATGACTTTGTGAGTTTTTGAAAAAACGTCTACATACGGTTGCCACATATTGCTCGTTTCCAAAAAACCGTGCAAAAAAACCACCGCATTTCCTTCGCCCGAAACGGTATACGCAATTTCTATATTTTTATAAGTCACAAACTGTTGCATCTCGCAAAAATATGTATCTTTCGTTACTTGTAAAATTAGAAATCGAAAATGTTATCATTCAATTTTAAAAAACTTTCGCCCGCAGCTGAAAAAAACCTGTTGCTGTTGGCAATTGCTACGTTTTTATTAGCGGGAAGTTGTATGGTGATCTTTGACGAATTGCTCAAAAATGAAGTAGCTCCTTTAGGAATTATTTCGTTCGAATTGGCAAATACACTTGAAAACGCTACACAAATTCTCAATTCTTGGGAAGCTACAGGCGGCGCAATACAGTCTGCTGAATGGAGTTTGTGGTTCGATTATATTTTTATCATTACATATGTGTTTTTATTGTGCTTGGTTATTCATCGCATACGAAGAACTGTGTGGGAAAATCAAGAATCCTTAGCATACAAATTTGGAATTATCATGATGCGAACGGTGTTGTATGCTGGAATTATGGACATGGTAGAAAATTTTGCATTGCTTCAACTTTTTTATGGCGATTTGGAATCGCATTGGGCAACGCTGGCTTTTGTCATGGCGTTACTCAAATTTATCAATCTCGCTTTAGGAATCTTATACGTACTCATCGGTTTGCTAACTGCTGGAATTAAAAAACTCGCATAAATGTCAAAAAATAAAGAACTTTTTATCACTGCTTTCGCCTTATTTTCTATGTTTTTTGGCGCAGGAAATTTGTTATTGCCGCCATTATTAGGGTATCAAGCATCGGATCAATGGCATTGGGTTATACTCGGATTTATGATTACTGCTGTAGTGATTCCTATTTTTGGAATTTTAGCGCATGCGCGATTGCAAGGTTCCATGTTTGACTTTGGAAAGAAAGTATCGCCACTTTTTAGCACTATATTTTGTGTGTTGATTTACGTGATTGCAGTTGCCATTCCTTCACCAAGAACTGCTGCTGCTACACATGAAATTTCCATCTTTCCCAATTTTGGAACTGACGCTTTGTTGACGAGTAGTGTGTATTTTGCGTTGGTGTTGGTTTTTGCGTTGAATCGCTCCAAAGTGCTCAATTTTATTGGAAAATTTTTAACACCGTTGATTGTTTCTATCTTGTTATTAATCATTGGAATTGGTTTGATGATGCCGCATGCAGAAGTTGCTACAGCAACGATAAAAGGGTTTCCGTTGTTTGCAGGATTGTTGGAAGGCTATCAAACTTTTGATGCTATTGGCGCTGTGGTTATTGGTGGCGTCATTATTATTTCGTTAAACTTAAAAGGACACAATTCGTATGAAGCAAAGAAAAAACTCATTGCCAAATCGGGTTGGATTGC
>CAZHSA010000206.1:0-7100 GCA_964535135.1 uncultured Kordia sp. | reverse complement strand
GTGTCATCATAGGTAAATGAAACATTTTTAAACGCAATATTTCCTGTAATTGGCGTTGGTGCTGTCACTAAATTTTGAATTTCTGGCGCTACTTTCAAAAACTCATTGATACGTTGTTGTGATACTTCCGCTTGCTGTATGATAGAAGTTACCCAGCCAATCGTAGCTACAGGCCAGGTGAGCATATTTACATACATGATGAATTCTGCCAAGACTCCAAATTCAATTTGTCCATCAATATACTGTCGTCCACCAATATAAATCACTAAAATATTACTGGCACCAATCAGCAAAATCATCATTGGGAAAAACCAAGCATTTACTTTTACCAAGTCCATATTCTTTGTTTTTCCTTCAACCACCATTTCGTTGAACGTTTTTTTAATTTGTGGTTCTATTCCATACGCTTTAATCACGGAAACTCCTGAAAACGATTCTTGTGTAAACGTAGAAAGCTTAGACAAAAACTGCTGTACAATAGCGCTTCGTTTCTGGATGGCACGACTCAGTTTATAAATTAAAAATGATAAAATAGGTAATGGTACTAAGGTGTAAATTGCCACTTTAGGCGCAGTAATAAACATCAAAGGCACCAAACAAGCAAACAAGGTAATGGTACGAATACTATACATAATTGCAGGTCCTGCGTACATACGAACTTTTCCAACATCTTCGCTGATACGATTCATCAAATCGCCCGTACGGTTCTTTTTATAAAAATTTGTTGATAAGTTTTGATATTGCCTGTATACTTCGTTTTTCAGATCGTATTCTACATATCTAGAAATGTTAATAATTGTTTGTCGCATCAAAAATGTAAAAAAACTGGCCAATGCGGCAGCGGCAACAATAATTAGAATATTTACCCAAAGTTCGTTTTTTACAACGGCTATGTCCGCAATTTCGCCATTAATGTACTGATCAACTGCGGTGAGCGAGTTTCCAATAAGCTTCGGTGTAAAGAGCGCAAAAATTTGTGCGATGACGGTAATAAGAACTCCTAAAAGTAATTTTCCTTTATATTTGAGGAAATATTTGTTTAAATGCTGTAATTCTTTCATTCCTTAAAATCGAAACTTAGTTGAGGTTTTATTTTGAATTATATTCATTTTAACAACATGTTTATTGTATAATTTTTAATTATCACTATTTTTGCAGTATATTTTTTATACAATTCATAATTATAATACATAAAAGCCTATGGTTTCAGACGTCATTAACACCAGTGAATTACACAAGGTTGATCCTGTTTTTGGACAATTATCTTTTGATAATCATGAACAAGTTGTTTTTTGCAATGACAAAGATACAGGATTAAAAGCAATAATAGGAATCCATAACACAGTTTTAGGACCTGCACTTGGAGGAACGCGAATGTGGCAATATAAAAACGAATGGGAAGCACTAAATGATGTACTTCGCTTGTCTCGTGGGATGACGTTCAAATCAGCAATTACAGGATTGAATTTAGGTGGTGGAAAAGCCGTTATCATCGGTGATGCAAAAACACAAAAAACACCTGAATTGATGCGTAGGTTTGGAGAATTTGTTCATTCTTTAAGCGGACGTTATATTACTGCTGAAGATGTAGGAATGGAAACGAGCGACATGGATATTGTTCGTGGAGTGACTCCGTATGTAACAGGAATTTCAGAAGCTAAAGGAGGCGCAGGAAATCCTTCTCCAATTACGGCATATGGCGTTTTTATGGGAATGAAAGCTGCGGCGAAACATAAATTTGGTTCAGATATCTTAGAAGATCGTACCGTGTATGTACAAGGAATTGGACATGTAGGAGAAGCTTTAGTAGAGCATTTGACCAATGAAGGTGCCAACGTGATGATTGCTGATATCAATGAAGAGCGTTTGCAAATTGTAAGCAAAAAGTATGGTGCCCATATTTATCGTGGATCTGATATTTATACAGAAGATATGGACATTTATGCACCATGTGCTTTAGGAGCTACCGTAAATGATGATAGTATTTACAAATTAAAAGCACAAATCATTGCGGGTGCTGCTAACAATCAGTTGCAAGATGAAAATCGTCATGGAGCTATGTTGAAAGACAGAGGTATTGCGTACGCGCCAGACTTCTTAATCAACGCAGGCGGAATTATCAATGTATATGCTGAATTGGAAGGGTACGGAAAAACGGAAATCATTCGTAAAACAGAAAATATTTACAATACAACCTTGGAAATTTTCAAACATTCTGAAAATAACAATTCCACAACACATAATTCTGCGTTAAGCATTGCGTTAGATCGAATAGAAACAAGAAAAAAAGAAGCACATAAATAGTAGCATTCTTTTAAAATAATTATATTTTTGCGGGCGGAAAGAGATCACTCTTTTCGCCTTTTTATTTTTATAAAAACTAAAGTTCTTACGCAGATGCTAACAAGAAGACATATTCGAGTGAAAGTAATGCAATCTATTTATGCATTGTATCAATCACAGAGTGATCAGGTAGACAAAGAGTTGAAGTTTATCAACATGAGTATTGCGAATATGCACGACCTGCATGTGCTTACGCTAGATTTATTTGTAAAATTGAGCGAATACGCGGAAAATCAAATTGAACTATCTCAAAAAAAATACTTAGCAACTTCTGCTGATAAAAATCCTAACAAAAAATTTATTCAAAACGCCATCATTCGTCATTTGGTGGAGAATGAACAATTAAAAGACGCTGTTCACGATCGTAAATTAGACGATTGGGAATTGAATGATGAGTATGTTCGAGTGATTTTTGAAGCAATGTTACAAAGCGATTTGTACAAAAAATACATGGCTGATACTGATAATAGTTACGATAAAGATCGCGCCTTTGCGGCGAAACTATTTTCGCAAGTCATTGCGCCAAATGAGAAGCTCTACGAATACTTTGAAGATCAAAAACTTACTTGGATTGATGATTTGCCTGTAGTGAATACGCTCATACTAAAATCAATAAAGCAAGCGAAGAGAGGAAAAGAACGAATTTTTCTATCAGAATTATACAAAGATGACGAAGACAAAGCTTTTGTGAGAGATTTATTCAGAAAAACAGTGCTGAATGATGAAATGTTAACAAAAGAAATTCAAGGGAAAACACCAAATTGGGACAAGGATAGAATTGCCAATTTGGACTTAATTCTCTTAAAAATGGCGATTTGTGAATTCTTAAAATTTCCTTCAATCCCAGCGAAAGTCACTATTAATGAGTATATTGAGCTCGCAAAAGAATATTCTACCTCAAAAAGTAGTATGTTTGTAAATGGAATATTAGACAAATTAATTAAAGAATATAAAAAAGAAAATAAGTTAAATAAAATCGGTCGCGGTTTGATGTAACGAAAACAATTATTAAATTTACCCCACAAAATTTTAAATACTATGATCAAAAAAGGATTTTTACTATTAGGAGCTATGACGCTAGTCTTATTTACTTCTTGTAAGGACGATGCTACGAAGAAGATACAAAGTGCTAATGTTGCAGACGCAGCAAAAAGAGACGCAGTTGCTACAAACTTTGCAGCAATGAAGTTTGACAAAACTGAGCACGATTTTGGAACTATCAACGAAGGTGATCAAGTGGAAACTGTGTTTAAGTTTGAAAACACAGGAAGCGCACCTTTGTTAATTTCAAAAATTAAAGGAAGTTGTGGATGTACAGTTCCTAACGATTGGCCAAAAGAACCAATTGCACCAGGAGCAAGCGGACAATTTACTGTAAAGTACAACTCTAACGGAAAGCCAAATCTTAAAACAAATACGGTAACAATTACTGCGAATACTGAAAAAGGTAGAGAAGTAGTTCGTATCAAAGCATTTGCTACGCCAAATCCAGAAATGGAAGCTAAAAGAGAAAAAGCTAAAATTGAAAGAGAAGCTCGTATGAAAAAGCAACAAGCAGCACAAGCAGCAGCAGCTAAAAACGGAGCGACTAAAACAACGCAGCAAACAGGTCATGAAGGACACAATCATTAATCACTTATACCAAACAGATTGGAACAGATTTTACCGTTATTATTGATGATTGCCGTGCTATATTTTTTAATCATAGCACCATCCATAAAAAAACAAAAAAAGGAGAAAAAGTTCATGGCGTCCGTCAAAAAAGGTGATCGTGTGATTACTAAAAGCGGAATTCATGGAAAAATTGTTGAATTGAACGATAAAGATTTTACGTGTGTTATTGAAACTGGCGCAGGAAAAATTAAGTTTGAACGTGCAGCACTTTCAGTAGAAGCGTCTGCAAGACTCAACAATCCTCCAGCAAAAAAATAAGAATATAGTTTTTCTATATAAATGTAAAGCATCGTGAAAGCGATGCTTTTTTTATGCAAAAAAACCAACACCTAAAACCCAAAAAACCTACCTATACTTATCACTCAAACCTTTACCTTCCAAAATCATAGGAATAATTTTCTCCATACGACGTTGCTGTGTCGCTTCTCTTTTGGCAGTTGCAATGTGTTCTATGTATTCTTTTTGTTTGTAATTGGCTAATTTGTAAAAGGCTTCTTGTACTGCTGAATTCGCTTCAAAAGCTGTTTGTAACGCTTCAGGAATTGTTAAGGTTTTCGCTTTCTTAAAAGTAACTGTTTTGCCTTCCAATTGATGCTGAATGGCTTCGTTTACATAGAGTTGTACCAAATCTTCATCAATACTATCGGAAGCTGTAAACTTCCAATGACGCATGGCTTGTGTTTTACCTTCTTGCGCATTTACCAGCACATTGGCTTCATCTTTTAATAATGCGCCATGATAAAACCATATGCCTACATGTGCTTTAAAAGCTGCAATTCCTACTACATTCTTTCCTTTCACTGTATAAACGGGAATGCTCCATTTTACAGTTTCAGCAATGCTTGAATTTTTAAGAATAATTTTCTGTAGCAAGCGCAGTTTTTCTTCCCATTCAGGGAAACTTTTGATGTAAGCTTCAACGGATACTGGTTTTTTCATTTTGAAAAGGATGAAGAATGTTATGCTAAGATAAAAAAAGCTGTCTTAAAAGTTCTAAAATACGTCATTCAGGACTTGATCCAGAATCTCATAAAGCTGATTTTTCAATGTTAAGTTTGACGAAATTACAATTTGTTAAGACGGCTTCTTTGTATGGTTTAAAAAAGAAGAGTGTAGCTCTTTTCTATGGAGCTAAACTTACTTTTGATACTTTTCTGCTGTCAATTCCGTAATCTTTACAATTACATCAATAGCACCTAAGATGCTTTCTACTGGCACGTATTCATAACGACCGTGGAAATTATGTCCACCCGCAAAAATATTAGGACACGGTAAGCCCATAAACGATAATTGCGAACCATCTGTTCCGCCGCGAATAGGTTTAATTAATGGCGTAATTCCTAACGATTTCATGGCTTCTTCCGCAATTTCTACAATATGAAATACCGGTTCTACCTTTTCTCTCATATTATAATACTGATCTTTAATCGTTAACTGAACAGGATCATAATTGTAGCGACTGTTGATGTCTGCAGCAATTTTTTCTAACAACTCTTTGCGCGCTTCAAACTTATCTTTATCATGATCGCGAATAATATAGGCTAACGAAGATTCTTCTACGCTTCCTGTTACCGTATGTAAGTGGTAAAAACCTTCGCGACCTGTGGTTTCTTGCGGAACGTCGTGTGGTGGCAATGAATTTATAATTTCATTCGCAATTAAAACCGAATTGATCATTTTGCCTTTTGCATATCCTGGATGTACAATCTTTCCTTTAATCTCAATCACAGCACTTGCGGCATTAAAGTTTTCGTATTCCAATTCTCCAATTTGACTTCCGTCCATCGTATATGCCCATGCTGCGCCAAACTTTTCTACATCAAACTTGTGCGCACCACGACCAATTTCTTCATCTGGTGTAAAGCCAACACGAATTTTTCCATGTTTTATTTCTGGATGATTGATCAAATATTCCATTGCAGACACAATTTCACAAATACCTGCTTTATCATCGGCACCTAAAAGCGTAGTTCCGTCAGTCGTAATTAACGTTTGTCCTTTATACAATAACAAATCATCAAAATAATCTGGCGAAAGCACAATATTTTCAGCTTCATTCAGTACAATAGCTGTTCCATCATAATCACGCACAATCTGCGGATTCACATTTGCGCCCGTAAAATCTGGCGATGTATCAAAATGCGAGACAAATCCAATCGTTGGCACTTCATGATCTACATTGCTTGGCAACGTTGCCATAATGTAGGCATTATCATCAATAGTAACATCTTGCATGCCAATGCGTTTCAATTCGTCCACTAACAAATTGGCTAAATTCCATTGTTTTTCAGTACTTGGTGTGGTGTCAGAAGTTGGATCAGATTCTGTATCAATCGTAACATAACTGATAAATCTGTCTATAATATGTTGCATGAGGTATCTTTTTTTGTAAAAATAGTAGATTCTGAAAAAAACTATGATACAAACCAAAAGCTTTTTTCAAAAAAAATGCTTCTTTTTGAGAAGCATTTTAGTCAATATGATACGGTATTAGTTATAGCGGTCTGTCCGAAGTTTGATCGAAATGCACACCAATAAAGGATCCAAAATGACTTGGCACCAAATTAAAATAAATATCAACACCATTTGGATTGTAAAAATAAGGAGTTCCGTTTCTGTTTCCTGTCCCAATCATTACATACGGTGCCCAAGGCATTCCAGGTTTCAAATTAGGCGTATTATCTGCGTGAAAAGTCACCCATTTTCCAAATGAAAGATATACAGCTTGTGCATAATTATTACCACTATACACGCCAAATCCCAAAGGACCTTCAGTAGCTATATTACAAATAGAAATTGAGCGAATTCCAGGAGAAGCTGCCAAAGCACTTTCTAAACTTTCTTTGTCTTTAAATTTTGTTTGCATATCGTTTTAGTTTTCTAATAAGATATAAAATATTGTTCATTATTTAGTAAAATAAAATCGCTGATAAAAAGCAGATTTTTTTAAATAATTAAGTTGTAAATACCTGTTAATATTCTTGTTTTAAAAAACATACAACAAAAATATTTGTCTTCTAAAAAATCCACTATTTTTGCACAAACAAAACAACATGTACCAATTCCTTGTAAAACCTATTCTT
>CAZHSA010000205.1:0-7114 GCA_964535135.1 uncultured Kordia sp. | reverse complement strand
TTTGCGGAAGAAGTGGGAGTCGAACCCACACGAGTCATTAACTCCGAACGGTTTTCAAGACCGTGGCCACCGCCAATTGGCTTGCTCTTCCAAAATATAAACCATAAAAAAAGCATCTCTTTTTCGGGAGATGCTTGTATAAAGTTTATATATAGTTACAATCATTGTAACGTATCTTTATAATACTCCCATTTTTTTCTATACATAAAATCTCCCTTCTGTTCCCAAATAAACAGTCTGCAACTTTCCGGCGATCGGAGAATATTTGTTAAGGCGGATATGTGATGTATATTAAATTTCATGATGTTTGTTATTATGTCGTTTCTTGTTTTTGACGTTGCAAATATGAAAACGTTTTTTTGAATACGCAACTATTTTTTGAATTTATTTTTCTGATAATCAATTAGTTACACTTGTTTTTGGATATAGGGATTCCTGTCCGTATAGTAACGGATATTGAACTTTTTGACAACTGTCTGTCTCTCAATTGTTTTTTGTTTCAATGCGTATTATTTTCTATTTGATTATGCGACTAACATTTTTTTAATTTTTTTCATAAAAAAAGCGCCCAATTCCTTGGACGCTTTACTAATTATATAATTTTTGTGTTATTTCATATTAAACTTCACCTATAAAAATGTACATAAAGCGTCTCCTTTCGCCAAAATGGTTCAACCATTCCGCGATTTGTGTCCTGACTTTTCAGGCAAATAGAGGCTATATGTATATAATATCTCGTCATTAGTGAGGCAAATATGTGATTTTTATTGGGTTTCTTCCAAATTTGAAGTGTTATTTATAATTGTTCTAATAGTAAAAGTAAAAAATAGGCAACAGTAGGCGAGATTCGAACCCGCAACTTCCTGCGTGACAGGCAGGCACTCTTCCAATTGAGCTACTACTGCTACCATTTTTTGTGCAAAGACTGAGCAAGACTCGAACTCGCACCTCCGGATATGAGCCTGGTGTGCTTCCAATTATACCATCAATCTTTGCGTATCAAAATTTCTTGTTATTCTTTTAAAAAATGCAACAGACGAGACTTGAACCCGCATCCTTTGTTTTGAAGACGATCTTCTTCTCCTCTTGAAACTATTGCCGTATTTTAAATGTTTTAATTGTACAGCAGACGGGACTCGAACCCGTACATCTATTTCGCAAAATAGTATTCTTCCAATTGAACTACTGCTGTATTTTTCTTCATTTTACCAATCTACGATACAGTAGTTTTTTAATAACTTCCCTGTAAATATAGTATTGTTTTTTTCATTTTCATAGATAGGATGCACGATTCTCGACGCGCCATCAACTGGGTCAAGTGGAGGAATGTATCCTTTTTCAAATTGTTTTTTGCGTAAGGTTTCGTTCGCGCCTGTGGAAACCCAACCCACATCAACCGCATTCATGTAAATGTTATCTTTTTCAAAAGTCATTGCGGAAGTTCGCGTCATCATGTTCAACGCCGCTTTAGTCATATTTGTATGCGGATGAAACATGGTTTTGTTGTTGTAACTAAATTGTCCTTCGGAAGAAGTGACGTTGATAATGTGTTTTTTCGGAAACGTTGAATTTTTCAACAATGGCAGCAATTCTTTAATTAAGAAATACGGCGAAATTTGATTGATTAAGTTCACTTCAATCAATTCCTGCAAGGAAATTTCTTCTAAGGTAGCATTCCAGCTATTTTTTGAACGCGTGTCAATAGGTTGTCCAAAACGATTGAGTTCCAAGAAACTTTTTTCTACATGATTGTTCAATAGTTTTACATTCACCACAGGTGTTTCGTTGGCAATCAGCCGTTTTTGACCTGAATAATTTTGTAATAATTGTTGCTCTTTGGCTAGTATTGGCGTGTAATATTGATCCGTATATTTTATCGTTTGTGCCGCGTTGTTGATGAGAATATCAAGTGTTTCATGTTTATTTTTGTAATACTGAATGAAGTTTTCAACCGATTTCAGGTTTCGTAAATCCAATCCGTAAACGACTAAATTATCTTTCCAGATTTCATAATCTTTTTCTTGACGAAATAAGTCTAAAGCACTAGCAGGAAAACGTGTTGTCAAGGTTACATTTGCATGAGAACGTAACATTTTTAATGCTGTTGCGTACCCGATTTTTACGCGTCCGCCAGTTAAGATTATATTGCGACCAGATAGATTGAGGTTTTTGAAACGATTTTCATAATTGATTTCAGCACATGGTGGACACAGCCGATTGTAGAACGAATGCGCCAACGAAAAGGAAGTATTGCAGCAATAACAATTCTTCGGAACATTCAACTTTGTAAATGATTGCGGAGATTGTGTTTCATCTTGATAAATTGTGGTGTTTTGCAATGCATTTTTAGAAATTTTACTGTTTAAGATTGTTTCTAAATCTTCCTGCTTTTTGGAGGAAAATGTACCTTTTCGGTTTGTCTTTTTCGCCTTTTTAGTAATCTTTGTGAGAAGTGTTCCAAATTGTTTATTATCTGGATTCTCCAACGGATTTTCCTTTAGGACATGCAAAACCTTTAGGCATGTTTCCCATTCTTGTTGCGAAAAATTATATGTCTGTTCATGTTCTGTCATAATCGTAATCTTCAAAAGGTTCTAAAAATCCAATGAGTTCCAAAGTTGATTTTTTCCAGCGAATTCCGTGTCCACTCGCAATTCGTATTTCATACACAACTTCGTGTTTGTAATGTGTAAATACATTCCACCACGTTTTATATTTTAAGATATGTTGTATCAATTTTAGCACATGTTGTTCTTTGTCATCTGTATTTCCTTTTACCGTTCCCCAGAAACTTTCCGTAGTGCGTTGCGCGTGTTTTTCCCATGCACGAACTGCTTTGGAAATTTGATCGTTATGTGCTTCAAAACTGTGTTTTATCAATTCGTGTTGTAAAGGCGGAATTGCGTTTTCGTCTTGCAAACTCGCTGAGGTCAATCGCTGTCCGGAAAGTATCAAAATGTGTTCAAAACTTGTACTTTCTACGGCAGTGGCAAACGCTTTACGCGTCAATTTATGATCTTCAAAATTATACTTTTTTAGGACTTTGAATTGTTCTTTAAAGATGACAAATGCTTCTTTTATATCGGGAATAATTTCTTCTTCAAAATTGGGTTTCCCGTGAAACTTTTTTTCATCATTTTCATACAAAGCATATACATTGCGCGCTAGTACAGATAAATGTTCGTTCTGTAAAAACGCGCTGTATGTTGTTCTCCATTCCTCTGAGAGGAAATTTTTACAGGAATATGCTATGTTGAGTAAAGCATTCACGGTTTTTTTAGTGTAAAAATCGGTTTTAATGTTTGTTAAAAATGTACTAATTTTTGGTGTGTTTTACCATTCCCACCAAAGTGTTTTTCGGAATCTTGGGAATTCTATTTCTTGTCCTTCGAGCTGTTTTCTGAGAATGACTTTACATTTTGTTCGGTATTGTTGACGTACATATCGTCGATATTCCCAAGTGTTGCTTTTCCAGTGAATTTTTGCAGCTCGTGTTCTTTTTTTGCGTTTGTGAACTTCTTTGAAATTGTAAAATTTCTTGTTCTCACGTGTTTTCATTTTGTATTAAGTTATTTGTTAAAACTTAATACAGTGTTCCTTTTTTAGTTTGCATGATTTTATATGTTTAGTTGTTTCGTATTTCTGAGTTCAAAGATGAATTGTAACTGCGCACTATTTTTGCGTAGTAGTTTTTTGCTATTTATTTTTTAAACACCAATCTAAAATTTTGGCAATGTTTTTTGCATCATCAATTCCTCTGTGATGAGTTCCTTCAAGTGGAATTTTTAAGATATGTAGCGCACCATTCATTCCCACTTTTTTACGCAATCCTTTTACTTCTGTGAAGGTTGTTTTTACATTGATGTGATTTGCGCCCATGGGATATTCTATATTCCTCAATTTACATTGACGTTTTAACATGTTGAGATCGTATTGCCCGTAACTTGCCCATGTATATTGTTTTGGATCGTATTCTTTGCGAAGTTTTGTACAGGCTTCTGCGAATGAAATTCCTTCAGAGTCAATGAGTTCTTGCGTGATCGTTGTCAGTTCAGTACAAAAATCGCTGATTTCTGAACGTTCAGGTTTGATCAGAATCCCTTCGTTTTGCGTGATTTTGCCTGTTTCTGTATTTAAAACACAGATTCCTATTTCTATGATTTCATTGACTTGTCCATTAGGAATTGGTCCATTCCAACAGGTCGCTTCTAGGTCAATGATGATTATGTTTTTTGTATGATTCATTTTTTAATTTTTTATTCAGATTTCACCACATTTTTTTGTGGAATGTGTTTGTTTACAATATGTCGTATCATATTGCACCAAGTTGTTGCATTGTCTAAAATCCAAGCATCCGAACTGATAGCAATTTTTCCGCTTTCTGCGATGGATTTGTCAGGATTGTTGTCTAACATGATTTTCCAATTGTGATTGTGCTCGTCTGCGAATTCTCGTAGCATTGTTTTTAGTCGTCCACTGTTGGAAACAGGTTTGTCAAAGATCCACGTTGCTTTTTTTACTTTGTTTTCTTGAAGAAAGTTTGCAATGAGTTGAATAGCTTCTGGCGTTTGTTTTACTTTTTTGTACGTTCCGTGTACGCTTGATACATCGCGATAACAACCATCTAAACCTTTGAAAAGATACGCGCCTGACAACGCACTTTCTAATAGGATTAATACATTAAAACCATCTATAAAGACTTCTTTTTCTGCTAATTGATTTGGCGACAAACAATTCGCTGCACGTTTTTCAAGTTTATGAATTGCTTCACTCATTCCTTGTACGGCACGTTGTTGGCGATTGTTGAGTTTGTACCGATTTCCAACTAATGACAAGGACGATTTTTCAGAGAATCTTCGGCTCAATAAATATGACAAGTCTTTGATGGCTTCTCGCATTTTTGATTGCATTTTTGGATCGCCAAATAAACGATCGTCGCTTCCTTCTTTTCCTCTGTTTCGTGTTGGCATGAGTTTGTTATTTTACCTTTAGTATTTCAAATTTTCATTTTAGTAACGTTCATTTTTTCTTGATAAAAAACGAACCAAAAAATCAAGTCTGTGTATAGGAAATTGCTGAGCACCATTCACTAGCTAAGCTACATGCTTGAAGCTTTGCTTCGCAATTTCGCTTGCTAGCTCATTATTTCTGAACACAGACGGATAGTTTCGATTAACATTTTGAAATTACCAATTCTATTTATTTTAAATAGTACGGTTATAAATTTTTATTTCTCACAACTTCTCACAATCGTCTGAATTACTTTTTTAGGATCACAAGCATACACGCCCGAACTCCAAACAGGATTTGCTTCAATGAGCGCCCAACCATTTTTGGGAATGTACCCAACATCAATGACGACTGCTTTTGGTAAATCGATTGTTGTATCTGCTAGAAATTCATTGAGAAAGTTCAGCATTTCACTTTCTTCATTTTGTAACATCGTATCTTTCAACTCAATTTTTCCGTTGTAGATATACGTTGACCATGTTTGTAGTTGCCTATCAATCATAAAACAGCGAACTTCAATTGCCCAATTCACGACATCAGATACGAAGACTTCAATATTTTTATCAATCGTACTATAGCCCTGGATTTCTTCCACAGAAGTGTACACACCAGCAGGGAAAAACTTAAAATCGACAGGTTTTATAAATTTGTTTTGCACGTTCTGAATATTTCCAAAACGATTATACGTTATGTTTCGTAAGGTATATTTTGTTGGAACACTTGCCAGCCAATCGTCCGCAGGTTTAAGCAATTGTAACTTGCATTGCTCTGCTACAATCGTTGTGAATAAATCTTCTCCATATACCGCCACAACATTGTTTTGATACTCCGCGGGAACATTCCAACTACCAAATCGCATCGTTGTAAATTCAGTGTTAATAATTGCCTGACTGATGATTTTTGAATCTTCAGAGAAGTTAGGTGATAATACAATGATTTTTTGTGTAATCATGATTGAAAATTAACGCTTTATTCAATTTCTTGTAAATTTTTAATAGATCGTTCAATGAGTTCAAAAAAGTGGATGACATCTTTCTGTTTTCGTATGTAATATTTGAATGATGAATAGTGTGTTTTTTTAAAGGTGTATCCGTCTGTTACTTTTACCAATTGTGGTAAGCTTTTGGGTGGATTTGCAGCACTTAAATACAGAATAAACGGATCCATTGGCGGATGATTAGGAACTTGCAAACAAGCGATATCTGGATGAAATTTTTGAAAATACCATTCAAAGTCAAACGTATGATATTCTCCATATAGAAATATTATTTTTCCATCGTATTTTTTTAATTGAGCTTTTATTTTTCTTCGAAGTTTTCGTCCCCAAATTCGGTTTTTTACATAAATCCAAGGAGATAGTAGTAAAAGGACGAATAAGAAGCCTAGAAAGCCAAAAATTATCTTCAAAAATCCGAAAAATGTACGTATTCCTTTTGTTATTTTCATTCAAGATTTTTTTGATAATTTTTGACAATGTAGTTTATTTTCTTCTTTTTTTTCGCTTCCAAGGCGCATTTTTGCTCACATCACCAGCCATGATACAACCAAACGGCATGACTTCATCAATGACTTTACCCAACCCAAAGTGTTCCATTTGAGCTCTTACCGTTGCTGCATTTTTATAGGCAGAAGGCAATTCGGTAATGTCAATTTCGTTGGAAAAGAAACGTACATCCAATCCGTTAGTTTCTTGATCAAAAATTTCTTGAATCGTCCCAGTTTTGCTTTTTCTATGTTGCGTTCTACTCACATTTCTTCCTGCTCCATGTGGTGCAAAACCTAAGTTTGATTCCGTCGTTTTTCCTTCTACAATTAATACAGGTTCAGACATGTTTAAAGGAATTAATCTTGGTCCCGTAATATCTGGCATAAACTTTTTATCCAACGGCGTTGCACCTTTTGCATGGTAGAATAAATCGCCATCTTTGAATACGAAGTTATGCTCATTCCAGTATCTATCTTCTTTTTTAATACCTAATTTCTCTAAGGTTGCATCGTGAATGATTTCATGGTTTTTCTTTGTCCACTTACGTACAATTTGCAAGGCTTCCCAGTAGCTTTTTCCTTCTTCGGTATTAAAAGGAATCCATGCATTTTGTTTTAA
>CAZHSA010000204.1:0-7116 GCA_964535135.1 uncultured Kordia sp. | reverse complement strand
TCAAACTGTATCATTTTTGCACAAGAAGAAGATTTTCAAATTCCTGATAGTTTAGTCAGCAAAACCAATGCTGAACTTAAAAAATTAGCGAGTAAAATTAGATATAAAAACCCCAAAAACGCACTTGTATACACTGAAACGTTGTACAAAAAGAGTACAGAACAAAAAAATAGAATTGACTTGATAGAAAGCTACTTCTATTTTGGTCATATTGCATTTATTCAAGGAGAATATACGAATGCAATTTCTAAGATTAATAAAGGTATTGCACTTGCTAATACTGAACAAGACAGCATCCTACAAAAATTATATGCTGTACGCGGAAACACGTATGAAGCGTACGGACAGTATGAAGAAGCTTATGATGATTATGAAAGACTGTTTAGAGTCGCTAAAAAGTATAATGATCAAGGAGGTATGTTTGTCGCAGAAACTAGTTTTGCAAAACTAAAGCTTAATAACAAGCAATATCTCGAAGCTTTAAAAACTTACATTACGTATTACGAAATGCCTGAAAATACTCCTTGGCTGCATAAATATTCTAGGATGAGCATGCTCATAGGCATTAGTGATATATATCTACAAATTCAAGATTTACTGGCTGCACGAAAATATATTGATATTGGACTATCAGAAAGTGAAAAAATTAAAGACTATGATTCTGCATGTTATTTTTACACGTACGATGGAATTTATCAATATTACAAAGGCGATATTGATAAAGCATTGACTCACTTTGAAAGAGCTGAAAACGCAATCTCTTCACAACAATCAATGGCAAAATTAAATATTGAAGTGTTTTACTATGCTGCGCAGTGCCATTTTAAATTAGAAGACTATACTACCGCTATAAATACTATCAATAAAGCATTTGAGATTATTCGTGAAGAAAACTCTAAAACTAATAAAACTACTGCTGAAATTGATTTTGTACCATTTGAATATCTCTACTTTTTAAAGCTTTTGTCTCGTTGCTATGAAGGAATTGGTGATAAAGAGAAACAAGATTTTTATTGGAATAAGTATTCAAAAAAGAAAATTGAAAGTGAAAAAGCCATATTTCCCATCAATAAATCAATTTATCATTTGTTGAACGTAGAAGAAGAAAATGCGTTTATAAATCGGCAAATTGAACGAAAAAATGAAGCTGAAGTTACTGTAAAATATCTGTTGTATGCATTAGTGTTTTTATGTGTGATTGGAATTGGTTTTTATTTTTTCTACCGAAGAAAAGACAAACAAAAAACCATTGCATATGAAGCATTGATCGAAAAAATTTCAACATTAGAAACAAAAAATACTGCCGCTAAAGAACACGACAAGTTTTTAACTAAAAAACAAGTGACTATAACGGATGAAAAAACACAGGATATTTTAAAAGGTTTGCAAAAGTTTGAATCGCAAGAATTATATTTAGATGCTAATTGCAATTTACGTTTCGCAGCAAAAAAAATAAAGACAAATGCTACTTACTTGTCCAAAATAATTAATGAACATAAAGGTGTCAACTTTACAGATTATATCAACAATCTTCGCATAGATTATACCTTGCAACGTTTAAAAGCAGATACTGTTTTTAGAGCTTATTCCATTAAATCCATTTCGCAAGAAGTTGGTTATAAAAGTGCAGATTCGTTTACAAAACATTTTAAAAAGCACACTTCGCTATATCCTTCATACTATATTAAAAAACTCAACCAAGAAAAGTCGTAAATACTACCCTATTTTGTTTAGTTTAGGGTACTGTTTTTATGAAAAATATAGAAACTACGTTATGTTTAGTACATGATTACAATCATTTTAAAAAATTAGTATTAAACTTAAAAAATTAGATTATGAAAAAAATCTCAAATAAAAACTTGCGATTAAACAAAATTGACGTTTCAAAATTAAACGCGTTGCAAGCACAAATTCTTCTTGGTGGTAACATTCCAGATCCCACAAAACAAGAGACCTGCCAAAATTGTGAATCACGAGATGTTAGTATCTGTACAAGAACAACGGTTGACTTTAATCATAATAGAAGCATAAACACCAATTGTTAACATCCTAATACAATTTATTTTGTATACGAAACCAGAGAACATTATTTCTCTGGTTTTTTTATGCGTTGTAAACAGCATTGCTCTTGCTAGATTCAAATTACAATACGCAAATCCAATTTTGTTTAATTTAGGGTAAAAATTATATACTTAAAAATCTTCTAAACCCTATACTTTAAAGCGATTCCACACTATTTTTCGCTTTTAAACTAATTTCTGTTTTTATCATAAAACTTGAAGTCCTAATTCGTTTAATTTGGGTTTCTCTTCCTTTTTTTTCACAAAAAACCCACTTACTATTGTACTCAGATCGATCAATATGTGGAAACGCTTGACACATTTAAAAACAAGCACATTACATTAACATTTAAAACGTATTTTATGAAAAAAAAGAAAATTTCAGGATTGGCATTACGCAAAAGAACAGTATCTTCTTTAAAAGCTTCTAGCTTATCTGGAGGAACAGATACTAATTATGGTTGTTTTACATACGCTCCGCCATGTATGAGCTTTACAGAGCCGCCAGAGGATCTAACTTTTTTCTGTACACCTCCAACTGGAACAAATCCACCAAATCAGACAATTACGTGTAATCAGAGTTGCGTACCTCAAAATTGTCAAGGAACGGGACCAGGTACAGGACCAGGAGGACCAGGTACTACCGTTACGCGATAGGATATTGATTTTTAACTTAGATTCAACAGGAAAGAGAATGCTGCATATCAGTATTCTCTTTTTTTGTTAGCGTTAAGATCGTTATGTTTGTATATGACCTCAGAAAAAACAGTAACCGAAGCTATTCAATATAGACGCTCTGTACGCGTTTTTGATAATGATATTGAGATAGATACCGAAAAAGTGAAAAACTGTATAGAAAACGCCGTATTAGCGCCTACGAGCAGTAATTTACAGCTTTGGGAGTTTTATCATGTAACGGATGAAACTATTTTAAAACAACTCACAGAAGCGTGTTTGGGACAAAATGCCGCAAAAACAGCCAAACAATTGGTCGTTGTCGTCACTAGAAAAGATTTGTGGAAACAACGTGCAAAAGCCAATGTTGGTTTTTATAAAGGTTTGTTTGGAGATAAACCAATGAAGGAATATTCGCGGCGAGAAAAGTTTGCCATTAATTATTATCAAAAGCTCATTCCAACAATTTATCCTGATTTTTTGGGAATTTATGGTTGGCTGAAATATGCAGTGTTTAATTGCATTGGATTGTTTAGACCAATTTACAGACAGGTTCGTTTGAGCGATTTACGCATTGTAGCTCACAAAAGTGCAGGATTGGCCGCACAAAACTTTATGATCAGTATGGCAGCCATTGGTTATGATACTTGCCCAATGGAAGGAAGCGACACGTTGCGCGTGAAAAAGATTTTAAAATTGCCACGCGGTGCAGAAATCAATATGATCATTGGTTGTGGTGTTCGTAGTGAAAGTGGTATTTATGGCCCACGATTTAGAGTGCCTTTTGAACGTACATACACGAAGATTTAACAATCATTTAGTACGGTTTCTGTATTAGATTTGCGAATTTTAGCTGTTGTTTTTTATAAAACACTTTTAACTGCTAAATTTTTATAAAGATGAAATCCATACAATTTTTCGTACTGACTTTAGCGTTCAGTTTATTACTTCCTAGTATTTCGTTTGCGTGCTCTGTTTTGTATTATGTTGATGCAAAAACTGGGAAAATTTACGCTGTCAATAGTGAAGATTATTTTTTAGATGTAAAAGCATATATTCAGATTGAACCTAAAACAAAGAAGAAATTGGCGCGTTTGTGGTATGGTTGGGACAATTTTGCACAAGGCGGCATTAATGAAAAAGGATTATTCTTTGATGCAGCCGTTACTCCGAATCAGAAAAAAATTAAAGGCTACACAAATCCTCAAAACAATTTAGGAAACAACTTATTGGCTTCTTGTGCTACGGTTGAAGAAGCGATTGCTTTTTTAGAGAAAGAAAAAATTGCGCTTGACAGAAGTCACATCATGTTTGGTGATAAAACAGGAAAAGCAGTCATTGTTGAATGGTTAAATGGTGAAAAGAAACTGCATTGGATTCAAGATAATAAACTCATCATGACGAATTATTTATTGTCAAATCCGAACGCAGGAAATTATCCATGTTATCGGTATAAAAGTATTGAAAACAGGATATCAGACATGGAGAATAGCAAAGAAGAAATCACGCTTCTGAAAGTTGGAAATACATTTGGTCAAGCCGTGCAACCGCCAGCAAAAACAAGAGATGGAAAAATAGTTGGTACTGTGTATGCCACTTTCATCAACATTACGGACAATGAGTTTGTCCTGTCATACAAATTAAGTAATGAGAATGTAATAAAGTTAGATCTTACCAAAGAATTTGCAAAGTCAAAACGTCAGAAAATCAAGTTAAAAGACAAATAGTTGGTTATTTGCTAAAGCTACTTTTTCAGTTTACATCTCGACTGCGCTCGATGTGACACATTTTGAGTTTTGTATTTTACATGTCGTCTTCGATTGTTGCCAGTTATCTATTTAAACAACTAAATTTATAAACTGTTAAACTTCTAAACTTTGTTTATTCGTTTATTCGAAAGTAAAAAATAAATTTACACACTCAAACACTCACCAGCTCACACACTCAAAAGACTAATCTACTCACTTACTATTTACCAAATTATTTCGGATAGCATATAACACCAAGCCAATTCTGCTTTTTACTTTAAAGTGTTTGAATAAAGATTCACGGTAACCATCAATGGTTTTGGGACTTAAGCACATTTCTTGTGCAATTTCCTTATACGTCATTTCGGTACAGGCTAACTTTAAGAATGTTAGTTCGGTATCTTTTAATGGTTTTCCATTGGCGATTTCTTTGTCGTCATTTCCATGCAGAGAATTCAGCAGCGTAGTCGCTACACGTTCCGAATAGTAGATTCCGTTTGAAATTACTTCGTTTAGGGCTTTGTAAAATATTTCAGGATGAATATCTTTCAATAAATACCCTTTTGCGCCCAAACGTAGCATTTTGATGATCGTTTCTTCATGATCGTCCATAGAAAGTGCCAAGACTTGAATGCTCGGTCGGTTTTCTTTAATCCATTCCATGGTTTCAAAACCGTTCATCACGGGCATATTTATATCAAGGAGGATTATATCTGGGACATTTTCAGATTCTAGTAATTTCTTTATCAGTTCACTTCCATTCTTTACATGGTACAAAACCTCAAACTCATCAAATGCATTGACCAAGCCTTGCAAGGATTGTGCAAAAAGCAAATGATCATCTACAATTACAACGGAATGTTTTTTCATTATTTTTCTTTATAGGGATATGCTAAAGTTAAGGAAACTCCTTTATTTTTTGCAGATTTCATTGCAAATTCTGCATTTATGATGGCTGCACGACTTTTCATGTTGATTAATCCTGAGCCTTTTTCTATTTCACCTTCCTCAAAACCAACACCATCATCTTCTGCTTTGATCAACAATTGGTCTGCATCAAAGCGTAAGGTTACTGCTAAATTTTTGGCTTTGGAGTGTTTGATCGCATTTGAAAAGAATTCTTGTAAAATACGGAACAGAATGATTTCTTCTTTAATATCTAATTCTCTTTCTTCTCCAGATACTTCCAAAGTAGCCACTAAGAAATTTAACTTATTAAATCGCTCCAATTCTACTTCTATCGACTTAATAAGTCCCATGTTTTGGATAATCTCCGTATTCATTGTTTTAGACAACAATCGGATTTCTTGCAAACTCTTGCCTACAATTTCGCTAATATCGTCTAGTTTCTCTTTATTTTCGTCTGTAAGTTGCGTTCCTAAAATATTGATGTGCATTCGTGCTACAGACAACAACTGACCGATATTGTCGTGCAATTCCCAGCTCATGTTCTGTAATGCTTGTTCTTGAATTTCAATTTGAGATTTGGCAATTTCTTCCATGTATCGCTTTTCTGCTTCTTTCTTTTCAAGAATAAACTTCAGTTTACGCTTTTGAAAAAATACAAATAAGATGATGACAGTTATTAACAAAATAAGCAACACCATGGATGTTGCTGCTACAAGCATTTGTATTTCTTGATCGTTCATAAGTTTTCTTCAAATAATATCATTTTAAGGAAATGTCTTCAAATTTGCTTCCAAATTGATGAATTTCCGCTTTTTTCTATGTAAAAATACTAAAGTAAGCACTACTATTATTCCTACAATAAAAATCGTTGAAGCGCAGATAAAAACTAGTATACGTATTTCATCCGTTGTCATACTCGTTCAGATTCTTTCATTTTTTTGTATGATTTATAAAAACCTACAGCAAAACAACTGTACATAATAACGTTTAGTGAGAAAACTACTAAACTATAAATCCATTTATCTACATTTAAAAACAATTTTGAAGCAAACATAAATGGCATAAATGTCCCATAGAAAAGTAATACTCCTAAGGCAAACCAAAATAATGCCGAGTCTGTAATATTTAGTATAGTATCTTTATTAAAAATTTCTATAAAGTAGAAGCATATTGCTAATAAAACTAGAATAACTCCTATTCCATAAGTGTATGTTTGATATCCTAAGAAGAAATCTTGACCATATATTATATTAATTAAGGAAAAGATGAGGTAACAGAAAATAAATACTTTTATAATTTTTTTTCTGTTCAATGATTCCAATAATAGCTGAAACCACCATAAATAAAAAGAAAGTTGTACAATTATAAACACATTGTATACGGGATAATTTACAACCCCGAACCAATTGTGAAAATGTGCTCCTAAAAATTCTGTCAAAACAGCATATAATATGCTAAAAATAAAATATTTGGCTTTAGTATTTGAATAGTTTTTATAATTGTAAAAACCATAAATTAATACAGCTAAAGCCAAATATTTTGACAGGAAACGTATATCTTCCATTTAATGTATAAAAGTATTATTCTCCATAATTATTCCGTGGTGGATTTCCACCATCTCCAAAGTTCATAGCAGAAATAGTAGTTATATCTTCACTATCGTTACTACCATCATCATCACTTTCTTCCTCACTTCTTGATCTTCCTGACGCGCTTAACGTCGC
>CAZHSA010000203.1:0-7167 GCA_964535135.1 uncultured Kordia sp. | reverse complement strand
AAAAATAAAAAAGGTTACAACATGACATTGTAACCTTTTGTATATATAATTGGAAAGTTTTTACTAGTATACTTCTACGCAGTTTGCTTCTTCCGCGTTTGCAGTCATAATATAGTTTTCTTTTGCGTCGTCTGCATCTGCAAAGTTAACACCTTTACCCATACAGTTAGATCCACAAGAAGCTAATAATAAACCTGCTGCTGCTAATGCTAAAAATGATTTTTTCATAATAATAGTTGTAATGTTAATAATCTGATAAATTTTGGTTGTAAATAGAAAGTAACATTTTGCCCTTATTACTTTCTGATAACAAATGTAGTATGACAACCGATAATCGTATCATTTAATCGTTTAGCTGTCTAAATTTTCGTTAAATTACACAAAAACGTCATTTATCGACCATTCGCAGGGTGAAATACACCATTCACCGACAAAAAGCCCCTTTTAAAAAGGGGAAAATTCCCCTACGTAAACAGGTATTTCTACGGATGTAACTTAGGAAGATTTGAAATTTTCAATTGTGAAGTGAATAAATTCAGAGCGACTTTGAATGTCGCTCTGAGTTTATAATAGTTTATGTGTTAAGTCTTTATAGCTCCATTTTTCAGGAATGATATCTAAGCTTAGTAGTTTTTCTTGGACTTTTTCAATGGTTTCTTCGTCTATTAACTCTTGACTCCACTCTGTTAATGACAACCATTTTTGCACGTCGTCCAATTGCTGTTCGTAGCGTGATGCAATCGTTTCGTCGACATTTGGAATCTCTTTAAATTTTGCAGTCATTTCATTGATGATGTTTAAAATGGTTTTAACCGTTTCTTCATCTTCTGCTAACAATTCCGTCCGAACGGCAATGACAAAACATGGCCAAGGCGTTGGACAATCAGCTACACGTTTAAAGATTCCTTGATCTACCAAAGGTTTTGTCGTGAAATGTTCCCACATAAAATAATCGCCCTTTCCTTTATTTAAACCGTCAATTGCACCTTCTAAGTTATTTATGACTTCAAAACCTAGGTTTTCCGTGTTCCAGCCATTATTTTCTGCATTGATGTACGCCATTAAATGTGAACCAGAACCAAAACGACTGATAGCGGCTTTAGTTCCTTCCAAATCATCTATCGTATTATACGTAGCATCAGCCGCCACGTGAATTCCCCAAATTAAAGGCGATTGCACATAGGTTTGAACGATTTTAGCTGGATTTCCGGCAATGATATCTTTAATGATTCCTTCCGTAAGGATCACAGCAATATCTATTTTTTCATTGCGAAGCGCTTTACACATAGCACCAGTTCCTCCAGGATAATCTTTCCAACGCAAGTTGATGCCTTCTTTTTCGTACGCACGTTCTTTTAGTGTTAAATACCAAGCCAAATTGAAGTGCTCGGGAACACCACCAATATTAATTTTCTTCATTAAATTTTCTTTATACTAATTTCCCTAAGGTGTATTGAATTAATTGATCTACGGTTTGTTTCGGAGTTTTGCTGAATTCGCCCAGTGGACGATTGGCAATTATGGCATTCATAGAAAGCGCGCGATGTCCTAATAAATTTGCCAATCCGTAAATACCTGCAGTTTCCATTTCTAAATTTGTTATTTTTTTCTGTTGATGTTGAAAGGTTGCCAGTTTTTCATTTAAGTCTTCATCTTGAACCGCTAATCGGATTTTACGACTTTGTGGACCGTAAAAACCAACATTAGTTCCTGTAAAACCTAAGGTTGTTTCCTCAGACATGAATTTGTCGATCAATTCGGCATTACCTTTCACTACATACGGTTCTGATTTTTTAGTGGACCAATTGGTTTGTTGTACGAATGCTTCAATAAACTCGGTTTCTAGCACATGATCGCATTCGTAAAAATGTAACAAGCTGTCAAATCCTATAGCGTATTCACTAATCAGAAAGCTATCAACAGGAATGTTTTCTTGAATAGAACCTGAAGTCCCAATTCGAACAATATCTAGCGTTTTCAGTTCGTTTTTAATTGTTCGCGAAGCAAAATCTACATTGACAAGTGCGTCCAATTCGTTAAAAACAATGTCTATATTATCAGTACCAATTCCTGTAGAAAGTACCGTAATTCGCTTTCCGCGAAGTGTTCCTGTATGTGTAACAAATTCGCGTTTTGATTTTTTAATTTCGACTGTATCAAAATATCCGCTTACCATTTCTACACGATCAGGATCGCCCACAATAATAATAGTAGGAGCAAGGTCTTCCGGAAGTATGTTTAAGTGATAAATACTGCCGTCAGGATTTATAATAAGTTCTGATTCTGCGATTCTATGCATGCTTTGTGAGTATTTGTTCGGAGGAATGATAGCAGTAGCTGTATTTGTGACAATTCCCGAAAAGGGTATCATCTGAAAGTTGCGCGTAGAAATTTTTCATTTCATCAATAGCTAACAATCCTGCTCTGTTTAAGCTTAGGCGATCGTTTTTAGTTTCATAAAAAGAAGCTAATTTTTCTATAATTCGTGTAATTTGTAAATCGCCAAAACCATAATATCCTTGGTATTGTAAAATGTACCCTGTAAGTTGTCGTGTACTTTTTATTTCTTCTTTGTGAATGATTTTTAATATGTGCGACTCTAATACGTTGAGTCCGCTTGAAATATTTGGAAAACGTTTTAAATGCGCATTGATACAGTTTGAAAGATACGGAAAGGAAGAAGCGGTAGTGACATGTTTTTTAAAATCAATATGATTGTCAGAACAGTATAAGTTCCATAAGGTATCTGCGAATTCTATATCGGTTGGCAGCAATTTAATTTTTTGTTGGTAATGCATTTTCAGTTGTTCGTCTGAAAGTTCGCCCAATCCTTTTAAATTAGGATCATTTTCAATCCAGCCGCTACAGACTAAATATATGTCGCCTGGAATTTTTAATTGTTTAATGTGACTCAACGCCGCTAATAAATTCACGTGACAGAACAAATCATATTCAAACCACAACACAACGGAAGTGTATTTTGCAAAATTTGTAGTCAATAAAGGATTCAAAAATGATTCTTCATAAGTTACTTCAGCATCAATAAATTGCTTTAAATAATCAATGCGTGCTTCTTTAAAAGCATCCGATTTTAAATCGTACGCTGTTTTTCCTTCGCACAGCATTTCGCGCCACACCAATTGATCATCTTTGATGCCAATTTCAGCGAGTCTTGGTGTTAAACTATCGCCATTTAGTATATGTAATGTTTGTTGTGCCATTTATCCTCCTACACGTTTTACATTGTAGCCTTCTTTGTCAAGAATTTGCACAATTTTATCTCTAAAGTTCCCTTGAATAATGATTTCGCCATCTTTCACACTTCCGCCAACACCGCATTTCACTTTTAGTAGTTTTCCTAGTGTTTTCAAATCGTCTTCCGAGCCAACAAACCCTTTAATAACAGTAACTACTTTTCCGCCACGACCTTTGTTGCTAAAGTGCGCTTCGAGTCGTTGTTCTTTGGGAGTTAAGGTGTCTTCAACGGTTTCGTTTTCCAACTCAAAATCATCATTGGTTGAAAATACAAATCCGCCTAAATCTTCAAGACTGTTCATTTTTTTCTTTGCCATACAGTTATTTTGTTGCGGTTCGGGATTGTATCAATTGTTTAAGAAAATTCAATATATGAAAAATCGGTTATTTATTTACAAAAAATAACACCAACAGCGTTACTATTGGTGTTATTCAATATTATATAGCGTTTTAATTACTTTTTAATCAATCCTAACTCAACTAAACGCTGATTTAGGAAATCGCCAGCAGTAATATCGTCATATTGTTTTGGGTTGTCTTCGTCAATACAATTGTCCAAACAATCTAGCGGCATTTCACTAATAGGATGCATAAAGAACGGAATAGAATATCGTGAAGTTCCCCACAATTCTTTTGGCGGATTCACTACGCGATGTATTGTTGATTTTAGTTTATTATTACTGTGACGTGATAACATATCACCCACATTAATGACCAATTCGTCTGGTTCAGCAATGGCATCTAGCCATTCGCCATCATGACGCTGTACCTGCAATCCTTTTCCGTGTGCGCCCATTAATAGAGTAATCAAATTTATGTCTCCATGTGCTGCAGCACGAACGGCATCTTTTGGTTCACTTGTGATTGGTGGATAGTGAATAGGACGTAAAATGCTGTTTCCATTCTTAATGAAATTATCAAAATAAAATTCATCCAATCCTAAATATAAAGCCAAGGCACGCAATACATACACGCCTGTTTTTTCGAGCATTTTATAGGTTTCTTTCCCAACAGCATTAAAATTAGGCAATTCGCTAACAGTTACATTATCAGGATATTCTTCTTTCAATTGATCATTATCTTCTACATATTGCCCAAAATGCCAAAACTCTTTCAAGTCTCCAACTTTTCTACCTTTGGCGCTTTCTTTTCCAAATGAAACATAACCACGTTGTCCGCCAATACCTTCAATTTCGTATTTGCTTTTCGTTTCTACAGGCAATTCGAAAAACTGTTTAATTTCTTCGTATAAATTATCTACCAAAGTGTTGCTTAAAAAATGTCCTTTCAAAGCCACAAAACCAATGTCTTCGTATGCTTTCCCTATTTCGTCAATGAATTTTTGCTTTCTTGCAGGATCGTCAGACAGGAAATCGCTTAGGTCTACGCTTGGAATATTTTTCATGTGTTTATATTTATTGTTTTAATGATCACATGCAATTCGCTATTCACCTTTACAGTTAGGTGAGATACTTCTTTGCATGCTCGGGTCATGTAATTCAGGTTTTATTTTTACAGAAAGTTTAAATTTCAAACGATTTCGAGATTCACTTGAGACTTAAATTGTTAATAACTTTATCGCCGTTAAAGGCTTATTTTTACAAATGTAGCTAAAAATATACGGTTGAAAAAAGAGAGTTATTAACAATTGTAAAAATTATCTGCTTGCGCTTTGATGAACCGTTTTTTTTCTTGATTTTTGAATATCTATTTAAACGAAAGATAATTCATGCCAACTACACGCAAACCAATGGTATACGAAAAAGGAAATTTGACCAACGAAACGTTGCTCGATTTGTATAGAAAAATGCTGAAACCGAGAATGATAGAGGAGAAAATGTTGATTCTACTCCGTCAAGGAAAAATCTCTAAATGGTTTAGTGGTATTGGACAAGAAGCGATTGCAGTTGGTGTGACTTCCGCATTGACAAAAGAAGAATACATTTTACCAATGCACCGAAATTTAGGTGTATTTACCACACGTGAAATTCCTCTGTATCGTTTGTTTTCGCAATGGCAAGGAAAGGCTAATGGTTTTACCAAAGGGCGCGATCGTAGTTTTCACTTTGGTACGCAAGAATTTAATATTGTGGGAATGATTTCGCATTTAGGACCACAATTAGGCGTGGCAAGTGGTATTGCGTTGGCTAATAAACTAAAAGACAATAAACATGCATGTGCTGTATTTACAGGCGAAGGCGGAACAAGTGAAGGTGATTTTCATGAAGCGTTAAATGTGGCTTCTGTGTGGAGTTTGCCTGTATTGTTTTGTATAGAAAATAATGGTTACGGATTGTCTACGCCTACGGCAGAACAGTACAATTGTGAGCATTTGGCAGATAGAGGCAAAGGTTATGGCATGGAATCGCATGTGATTGATGGTAATAATATCTTGGAAGTATATTCGAAAGTATCCGCTTTAGCAGATAGTATTCGCGAGAATCCAAGACCGATTTTGTTGGAGTTTAAAACGTTTCGCATGCGCGGACATGAGGAAGCGAGTGGCACAAAGTACGTTCCAGATGAGTTAATGAATGCGTGGGCGGCCAAAGATCCGATAGATAATTACCGCAATTTTTTACAATTAGAAGATGTCTTAACTTCGGAGATAGAAGAAGCGTTTCATGAGGAAATTTCAAAGGAAATCAATGCACATTTGCAAAAAGCGTTTGATGAAGATAAAATCACTTCGACTAAAAGTGTTGAATTAGGTGATGTGTATAAAGAATCAGTAAATGAAATAGTTACACCAAAATCAAACTTAGAAAATATACGTTTTGTAGATGCCGTTTCGGAAGGATTGAAACAATCTATGGAAAGACATGACGACTTGATCATCATGGGACAAGATGTAGCTGAATATGGTGGCGTTTTTAAGATTACGAATGATTTTATTTCTCTTTTTGGAAAAGAACGCGTTCGCAATACACCGATTTGCGAATCTGCCATTGTTTCTGCTGCGTACGGATTGTCTGTAAACGGCATGAAAGCTGTGATGGAAATGCAATTCGCTGATTTTGTATCAAGTGGTTTCAATCCGATAGTGAATTTATTAGCAAAATCGCATTACCGCTGGAATCAACATGCTGATGTTGTAGTACGAATGCCTTGTGGCGCAGGTGTTGGTGCAGGACCTTTTCATTCGCAAACCAATGAAGCGTGGTTTACCAAAACACCAGGACTCAAAGTAGTATATCCAGCATTTCCGTATGATGCAAAAGGCTTGTTGGCAACTGCAATAAATGATCCGAACCCTGTGTTGTTTTTTGAACATAAAGCCTTGTATAGAAGCGTGTATCAAGACGTTCCAACCGATTATTACACCTTGCCTTTAGGGAAAGCTTCTGTATTGAAAGAAGGAACTGATATTACCATTATTGCCTACGGAGCGGCTGTACATTGGGCATTGGAAACTTTGGATAAAAACTCAGCTGTTTCTGCCGATTTGATTGATTTACGCTCGCTTCAACCGTTGGATACTGAAGCCATTTACAATTCTGTCAAGAAAACAGGAAAAGCGATCATTTTGCAAGAAGATTCACAGTTTGGAAGTATTTCAAGTGATATTTCTGCGATGATTATGGAAAATTGCTTCGAATACTTAGATGCACCTGTAAAACGTTTGGCTAGTTTAGAAACACCTATTCCGTTTGATCAAGGTTTGGAGCGACAGTATTTACCAAAGAATGATTTTGAAGCTGCGTTGTTGGAGTTGTTGGCGTATTAGATCGGTTAGATCGCTTCGTTATTAGGCTCGCTCCCGCGTAGACAGAATCTTTTAGAAGCTTTCTTTAGACTTGTTAGGCTGTCTTCTACTAGCTTTATAACTCGCAATACCTCTTTTATGAGACTTTTTGTTTCATACCAAATACAATTCTAGTGAATTTAAACGGATACACAAGATATCTGTAT
>CAZHSA010000202.1:0-7191 GCA_964535135.1 uncultured Kordia sp. | reverse complement strand
AAAGCACAAAATTTTACCTCCAAGTAAATTTGGCTTAGTACAAATTACGCGACAAAGAGTACGACCAGAAGTAAATATTAAGACACGCGAGAAAAACCCTAATGGTGGCGGAAGTGAAGTGGAAGCTCCGATTGTTCTCGTAGATAAAATTACGACTGATCTAGAAAGAATTTTAGCCAAGAAAGATGGCTTCAACGGGATTACACTCAATACACATCCGTTTATTGCAGCGTATCTCACAAAAGGATTTCCATCCATCCGTTTTAAATGGTTTTTAGACCATAAAAAATGGGTAAAAATATTACCAAGAGACGCTTACACGTATCTAGAATATCGTTTTAAAGATAAAAACGATGACGTTTATAACTAAAGAAAAGCGGCCAAATTTGGTCGCTTTTTTTGTTTTCTACAATTTTACAAATTCTTGCTTCAAACTTTACTGAAAGGTATAACTTCCAGTAGCCGTTTAGAATAGCTTCATAGCTATTACGAGTTTTAAACTCGCAAGCAATATTGTACATCTTTTTATTTTTTACTGTAACTTTATCATATGAAAACCAATAATCTTCTAGTATTACACGGCGCTTTAGGAAGCGAAGTTCAGCTTCAACCGTTACAAAAGTTACTTTCAGACAAGTTTAGTGTACATACACTTAATTTTGAAGGTCACGGCGGACGTGCTTCAGATGAAGCCTTTGCTATGGAACGATTTGCGGATAATGTAGTTGAGAAGCTTCAAACGTTGGGAATTTCTCAAACACATATTTTTGGCTACAGCATGGGCGGTTATGTGGCATTGACACTTGCAAAGAAACATCCCGAAAAGGTAGGACAAATTATGACGCTTGGTACAAAATTCAATTGGTCTGTAGAAAGTGCTCAGCAAGAAATTAAAATGTTGAATCCTTCAACAATTGAAGAAAAAGTACCTGCTTTTGCCAAACGATTGCAAGAATTGCATCAACCAAATGACTGGAAAGAAGTGATGCACAAAACTGCCGAAATGATGTTGGATTTAGCAAATGGTAAAAAATTGACGAGTTCAGATCTTCAGGAAATTCCACATAAAACTCTTATCGCAATTGGTTCTTTAGACAACATGGTTACGCTAGAAGAATCTGAAAATGCTGCCGCACAATTACCAAACGGAACGCTTCAAATTGTTGAAAGTGTAAAACATCCGATTGAAAAAGTAGATTTGAGCCTAGTAGCTTCTGTTATTCGTAACTTTTTAAGTGAATATGATTTTAAGTAAAAAAATGAAACTACTCTGTTCCTGGTCTGGTGGAAAAGATTCCTGTTATGCGTTGATGCAACTACAACAACCACCAATTGTATTGTTGAACGCATTGAATGAACACGGTGAAATTAGTCGTTCGCACGGACTCTCAAAAACCATATTACAAGCGCAAGCAACCGCTTTAGGAGCTTCCATTCATTATATTTCGGCAACTTGGACTGATTATACAGAAAAATTTATTCAACAACTTACAACGCTTACAAATCAATATGAGTTGACGGATGCTGTTTTTGGTGATATTGATATTGAATCGCATCGCGAATGGGAAGAAAGTGTCTGTAAAGCTGCAAATATCAACTGTAATTTACCGCTGTGGCAACAAGATCGAAAAACACTCGTCAGCGAAATGATTGATGCTGGAATTGTAGCCATGATTGTTTCCTGCAATGCACATTTAGGAAACGATTTTTTAGGCAGAATCATCAATACAGAAACCATAGCACTTTTAGAAGCAAAAGGCGTCGATGTGTGCGGCGAAAATGGCGAGTTTCACACGGTAGTTTTAGACTGTCCGCTATTTAGCAATCCTGTAGAAGTGATTCAAGGTGCAAAATTAGTCAATGAAACTGGCTATCATTTTTTAGAATTATCGCTTAAAGAATAATTACCTCGTAATTTTCTTCGTCAACGAACCTTTTTCGGTATCAATCACAACAATGTATACACCTGAAGCGTGTTCACGCAATGAAATTTTCTGATTCATATCGGAAGTCATTCCAATCAATTGTCCCATCACTGAATATACTTTCACACTATTGATCTCCGTTCGAGTGCGTTGCTTAATCTCTATTTCTTTTGTATTATTTAGATAGACTGCCAATGCATCTTCCGCTAGCACTTCTTCATCAACGCTTAAAATGTTGTTGATAAATTGCAATTGGAATCTATCTTGAAACGTTCCATCAGTAGTGGTAAATGTATATGGCGCTACTTTTAAATTGTGTGTGATGTTTAAATCTAAATCTTTCAAAAATACATCTACATCAGCTGTATTTAGAATTCCTTCTAGTTGGTCAATACTAATCGTGATATCTCCCAAAACCGCTGAATCATATCCTAAAGGAACAATATCTGTATCAGTAAATGTTGGTCGTCCTTGAATTCCGTAGGTATGTGTAGCGTCTTTCGAGTAGAGTCGCAAATAATTGAATCCATTCAAGCGAATTCCGTCATATAAACGGTCTTTTTGCAAGGTTGCATCATCTAAAAAGCCAATCAATATTTGACTAAACGCGCCATCGGCATTGGTAAGATTCAACCAAATTCGATCGCGTTCTGAGTTTGTAGTTTCTTCACTATTTGATCTGTAAAAATTTGTATTATCATATCCATTACTTCGCAAACTATTGTTAAAAGTAACAGATCCCGCAGTAATAGCTTCTACAAAAAATCCTTGTCCAGAAGCAATAAAACCTGAAGGCGCAGTACTTCCACTTGTAGAACCAGTTCCCACACTTCCTGTTGCGTTATACATTGCATAGTCATCTGTGCTGTAATTGAATGTATCTGGCCCAGGATTTGACATGGAAGCGTCGTCTACATGTGTCCAAAAGTATAAAGTTCCTGTAATGTTTGTATTGAGTGCCACAAAATCATCTGCACTAATAGCTGATGGATACGGATTTCCAACAAAATTCCAATCGTCATCCGCATCGGTAGCATCTGCGCTTAAACTGATAGGTGCTGTAATGACACCATTATTAACAGGTCCGTTAAAAGTGATTGTTTCCGTTCTTGGAAAACTTCCAGTTGTTGGTCCCATAACGGCATATCCGACACCAGGTGTCATTGTATCTGCTGATAAAACGTTTGACCAGATATTGTTGTCATCATCAAGTTCATCAGCATCTAAATCTTCAAAATTGGCAGCTACATATGTAAAAGCTTGATCCAAACGCCAACTTCCTAAAGCTGTTCCAAAAGTAGCATTTGTTACAGGCGATGACCAGTACGTATAATCGTATTGCTCAAAAGAAGTGGTTGTTTTTTCCACAGTTACATTTCCAGAAACGGTTCCTGCGTCGTCTACCATAATTAACGAACCTTGGTGGTCAATAGTAAATGCTCCACTTGAACTTACCACTAAATCATTTTGGATATCAATAAACGTTCCGCTAGGAACAGTTACTGTGATTCCTGTATCTACTGATAATGAACACGCCACTAAATCCCCATCAGTTGAAGCATTGTAATCACCCGATAAAGCAACTATTCTTGAACGATCAGGCAATCCATTACTCCAAGAAGAACCATTCCACGTAGTAGCACTTTCTTCATGATCTCCTAAATATGGATTGGTTCCAGAAGCGGAGTTTTCAACTTCTGTATCGGTAAATTCAACCCAATCTGTAAGGTCAAAAGTAGTGGAAGGTCCACTTGCTACACATGTATTTCGCACAAAACACCTGCGATCGCCCCAAGTAGTTCCGTCACCAATAACATCTACTCTATTTGCCCACGAATTACTATCAAGACTTGTGGTAATTATCACCAAATCATCTCCACTAAATAAACTTGCACCCGAAGGAAATTCAAACGTAGGATTGCCGTCATATCCTGTTTCGCCAGGTGACGCATACGCTGGTATTACTGCAGTATCATGTTTGTAACGACGTACTTCTCCTGCTGCCATATCGGTAGCGATTAAGACATTATTATTAAGAGACGGAGAACTCCCGTTTGACGGATCAGCTGCCGCTGGATTGTCTGCATCTGTATTGTTTAAAACTACTATGTAATACGTATTTGCTGGAATGACTGCACCACTTACATTCTTTACTTCTATCCATTTGTTTGTTACAGCACCTTCATAGTATTGCGTAATCATGATATCGCTAGAACCTGCGCCATCATTATCAGTAATCGTTACTGTATGTGTTGTGTTGGTTCCAATTGCTGCACTCGTTCCTCCAGAAACATTTTGTAGATTTAAAATAACCGTTTCACTTGGCTCTACTACAGCATCATCATTTGAAATGAATATGGTTACACATTGATCTGTAGAGGAACCTGCTGGAAAGGTAAGCGTTACTGGAAATGAAATGGCTGCGGGCGTTCCTGCACCGTCGTCATAATCTGTTCCATTGGTTGCTGTACTTCCTCCATCCAAAGCTACTTCAACAGTCGTAGCTACAGAACCGCTAGGATTTACGATGGAAACACAGACATCTATGAATGCTCCATCTTCTGCAAGCGTGGAAGTTGTTGCTACAAATTCTACTTCAGTTGTAGCACAAGGAGAAGTTAAGGAATTTGTTCCTGGCGATCCACCATTGGTCACTTCTTGCCAGTTAGTTCCTGTATCCGAGTTGTCTAGTGAAGCATCCACTACATGCAATGAGTTTCCGTTACCATCAGCGCCATCGCCTGTATTGTAGGTTACGGCATCTGAAACTGTGGTTCCGTCTGCTGCAAAAAGTGTAATTGTTTGTGTTGAATTTGGTAAGTTGTTTGAGTTATTGATGCTTCCGTTGAGACCAAAATCTGGTGTGAAATTACATCCTGGATTAAAGTTACCGTCGCCATTACTTCCTATACCAATTGTGATGCAAGTTCCATCTGCAATTGTTGTTCCTCCTGAAAAGGTATACACGGTAGAACTGTTTACTTCTATAGTATATAAACTTAAACTTTGTGTGCTTCCAGAGTTGTTACAGATTTCTATCCATTCGTCATCTGTTCCTGTAGAATTGTACATGATTTCAGTGATCACGACATCGGCAGTTGGTGGTGGATTTACCGTTAAGATTCCAGAGTTATACGTAACTGGGTCCCAAAAATTCCCCATATTGTCTGCTAAGATTCCTCCATAGGTAAAATCGCTACTGTTTATTCTAAAACGACTTGCATAGTAGTACGTTCCTGGTGTTCGTGCAGAACCTATTTCAGCTGTATATTGATCGTTGTTTCCAACGTCAGAATCGTATGTTGCAGCAACCCATGTCCAACCAGCATCTACTCTTGGATCATTGTCTGTGGTATTGTACCCAATCCACGCTTCTACATTGGCGCCTTGTCCTGCTGCATTTGTGATTCCTGGTTCAAATACTTGTGCAAATACATTGAATGTATCTCCTTCTGTGATTGTTGCTGATTTAGGAAAATCTACGTTGCAAAAATCAGCTGTATCAGGATTTACTGTTAATTGTACAGAATCGTTGTTCCAATCACCACCAGAACCTCCATACGTAAAATTACAGCTATTGAGTCGAAAGCGACTCGCATAATAATACGTTCCTGTGGGCAGTGCAGAACCGATTTCGGCACTGAATTCATCATTATTTCCAACTTGCACATTAAAGGTTGCAGGAATCCATGTCCAACCTGCGTCAACACTTGGATCATTATTCGTTGTATTATATCCAATCCACGCTTCTACGCCAGCTCCTTGTCCTGCTGCTTCCGTAACGCCAGATTCAAAAGTTTGTGCAAAAACCGTGAAATTATCTCCTACAGTAATCGTTTGTGATGTTGTTGGAAACTGCACATTAGAAAAGTCCATTGCGTCAGTACACGTAGAGGTAACAGTTCCGTTTAACGTAAAGTCATCTAGCCTAAAGGTTCCTGATCCGGACGCGCCGCTTAAAGAAATAACAACTGTTATGGTTCCTGTTTGTGCACTTACTGCATTTGAAACTGCGGTAGTACCAATATCTGAACCACTTGTAGGAACTGTTCCGCTTCCAACGCTGATTCCGTTGATCGTCATACTCCAATTTTGGGCGCCTGTATTACTTCTTCTTCTCCAAAAACTAAAACTTGTGACATCTAATTCAAAACCTGTAGCAACATCAAAAGTTAAGGTTAGTGTTGGTGTTCCGCTAGAGTTACTTAAGGAGATTGCTTGACCACTACTTCCGGTAAAAGAAGTCCATGTACTGTTGCTGTTAGACCAACTAGAATTGGATAAGTTTGTATCAAAAATTGTGGGAGTTACCGTGTATGGATGTGAACTTATGCTGGTAGTTCCGAAATCGTGTTGATATATTTGTCCAAAAGACATTGATGTAACTAAAAAGAAAAAAACTAGGGATATCTTTGTCTTCATGATTCAAGCATTAAAATAGTCTAGCAATATACTGGATAATTCACTAATTTTCAAACGTATGAAACTTGTTTCTGTAAATAAATAGTTATTCTTTTGTAAACTATAATGAAACAACAATCATATTCAGTTACCGAAGCTAAAGTTAAGTTGCAACAGTTTTGTGCCTATCAAGATCGTTGTCATAAAGAAGTTATTGAAAAGTTACAAAAAATGAACATGATTCCCGAAGCAATTGATGCAATTGTGACGGAGTTGATTCAGGATAACTTTTTAAATGAAGAGCGCTTTGCTAGAAGTTTTGCCCGAGGAAAGTTTCGAATTAAAAAATGGGGACGTTTGCGCATTGTGAGAGAATTAAAATTTAGAAATATTTCTAAGTTTGTAATTGATGCCGCCTTGAAAGAGATTGAAGAAACTGCCTATCTTAATACGCTTGATGAATTAGCTCAGAAACGCGCAAAGGCTGTTAAAGAGACAAATCCGCTAAAGCGAAAAAAGAAAATTGCTGATTATTTATTGTATCGCGGTTGGGAATCGCATTTGGTCTACCAGAAGATTAATGAGATTGTGAAATAATATTGTTTTTACGATGTGTTCTGATGATGGCTTCTTCATTTTTCCAATCGATCCATTGTTGCCCTTTTAGTCTTCGCATTAGGTTGTCATAATGACGCATTACCAAGATATTGTAGATCGCTTTTCCTAGGTTTTTAGGTTTTCTTGCAATAGCGCGTAAACTCATGGAAAAACCTGGTGTTATGTATTTCATGTAATGCCACCAACCTTCCGGCATGTAAAGAATATTTCCATGTTCCAAGTTTGCAATGTGTCCTTGCGCTTTTTG
>CAZHSA010000201.1:0-7204 GCA_964535135.1 uncultured Kordia sp. | reverse complement strand
AAACATATATCCGAATCCATATTTTACATATTCCATCAACGATAAAGTGTCTTGGTGATCTTCTTCCGTTTCCGTTGGAAAACCAGCAATCATGTCTTGCGAAATTCCACATCCTGGTAAAATTTCTTGAATCTTATCAATTAATCTAAAGTACTCTTCACGCGTGTGCAAACGGTTCATTTCTTTTAAAATACGATCGCTTCCGCTTTGTACTGGCAAGTGAATGTGATTGCAAATGTTTTGATGTTTTGCCATCACTAACAATACATTTTCATGCATGTCTTGCGGATTCGACGTAGAAAATCGCAAACGCAACTTTGGAAATCTGGTCGCCACCATGTCCAATAATTTAGCAAAATCAACAGCGGTTGCTTTTTGCATTTTAGAAGCTTTGACAAAATCCTTTTTCAAACCGCCGCCATACCATAAGTAACTATCTACATTTTGTCCAAGTAGCGTTACTTCTTTGTAATTTTTATCGATTAATTCTTGAATTTCTTCTAAAATAGATTGCGGATCACGACTGCGTTCGCGTCCACGCGTAAATGGAACTACACAAAACGTACACATATTATCGCAACCTCTCGTAATGGAAACCAATGCGTTAATTCCGTTAGAGTTTAAACGCACTGGCGAAATATCACCATAGGTTTCTTCTTTAGATAAAACAACATTTACGGCATTGCGTCCTTCGTCAATTTCTTGTACTAAATTGGGTAAGTCTTTGTAAGCATCTGGTCCAACGACCATATCTACAATTTTTTCTTCTTCTAAAAATTTATTTTTTAGGCGCTCTGCCATACAGCCCAACACGCCCACTTTCATTTTTGGATTGATTCTTTTTACCGCATTGTATTTTTCCAAACGCTTGCGAACAGTTTGTTCTGCTTTATCTCGAATAGAACACGTGTTTACCAACACCAAATCGGCTTCTTCTAAGCTATTTGTGGTGTTAAATCCTTCTTTTGCTAAAATGGACGCTACAATTTCACTATCAGAAAAATTCATCTGACAGCCATAACTTTCTATATATAATTTTCGCGTATTCTTAGGATTTTGTGCTAAAACAATACGTTCTCCTTGTTTGCTTTCGTCAATAATCTTCTCCATGTACTAATAATGTAACCTTGTATTCGTATTCAAATAAGGTGCAAAGATAGTATTATTTCAGTGATAGTGACATAATGACATGTTAAATACCGACTTTTCTACGCAACCTTTTTAGGATATTTGTATCTTTTGAGTAAATCATTAAACCAATAACTACACCATGAAACTAAAGTATCTCTTTTTAGGTATTGTAAGTTGCTTTTTTTTGTCTTGTTCAGACGATAAAGATTACGAATTTGTAAATGTCGCAACGCCCATTACCATCACTTCCGCAGAATTACGTGCATCTATCGAAGTGCAAGCGCCCAAAAGTATTGTGCAATCTGGAAAAATATATGCGTATGAACAGTACATTTTTGTAAACGATGTTGATAAAGGTGTTCATATTATTGACAATAGAAATCCACAACAACCAACGCTGGTTAACTTTTTAAAAATTCCATTAAATAGAGATGTTTCTGTAAAAGGAAATTATTTATATGCCGATAGCGGAAAAGATTTGGTGGTTTTCGACATCAGTCAAGTGAATAGTATTGAGTTTGTAGGGCATATAGAAAACGTGTTGGACGTACAGCAAACGGTTGATTATCCAGAAAATGTGTATTCTTTTAACTGGGAAAATTACAATTACGATGATATTATTATTGGTTGGGATATTGTAGTGGAACGAAGAGAAGTTCAAGATGATGTGTATTATGTTGATTTAGCAGAAGCGGCTTCCGATAGTGGAGGCAACACAGGTTCGGGCGGATCGTTGGCGCGTTTCAAAATTGTAGATAATTATTTATATGCAGTTGATATTAGTAAAATTAATGTATTTGACATTCAAAATTTAGAAGCTCCTGTAAAAGTGAATGAAGAATATGTAACCTGGGAATCAGAAACGATTTTTTACCAAGACAATAAACTATTTATCGGTTCAAAAACGGGAATGTATATTTATGATATTACTAATCCAAGTTCACCAACATACATTTCTAGCTACGATCACATGAAATTCTGTGATCCTGTGGTTGTAGATGGCAATTATGCGTATGTAACGTTGCGAGCTGGTTCGAGTTGTATGAATGGCGATTTCCAAATGTTGGAAAGTCGCTTAGAAATTATTGATATTTCAGACATATACAATCCGCAATTGGTAGAAACCTATTTTATGGACGAACCGTATGGATTGGGAATTAAAGACGAACGTTTATTCATTTGCGATGGCGCTTCTGGCTTAAAGGTGTATAACAAATCAAACATTTCGAGTTTGCAATTGCTGCAAAACTTCAACGCAAACGAAGCGTATGATGTTATTCCGATGCATGATAAATTACTACTCATTGGCGGCAATACACTTACACAATATAATTATACAGCAACAGGAATTGAAGTCATTAGTGAATTTACAATTCAGTAAGCATAACTATTACTACAAGTTTATAAAACAAGAGGTTTATTTTGAAAAAAATAGGCCTTTTTTTAGTGAAACTCGATTTTGATAAGTCTCATAAGACGCAGTCAAAATTGTCATTTTTATTCTCCTATTTGTTTAGAACAACTTCAAAAAATCAACATTTTTCATTTTTTCGGGAACCTTTCTAAAAATAAATGCGTCTATACAGATAGAAACATTAACAAACACCAGATTATGAAAAATCAAGTTTTAAAAATAACATTCTTCCTTTGTGTCGGAATGAGCATGTTTTCGTGTTCCGATTTAGATGATAACGAAGAACTAGGTACAGTATCTTTAGAAAATATCATTCAAAAAGAATCAGAATTGTTTGGCTTAATCGAACGCGTTGCAAAAACAGAAGATGAAGACGAAATTACCTGTATAAAGTTTCTCTATTCGTTTACGATGTTAGAATTTGATGCGGATTTAATGGTAGTGAATCAATATACAGTTTCGAGCGATCCTGACTTTAGTACAATTCTTGAAAACATTCCTGATGGGAATAGTATTGGAATCAATTTTCCCATTCAAAGTATTTTAGAAAGTGGTGAAGAATTCCTCATTCAAGACAAAGACGAACTCAAACAAGCTATTGATGATTGTATAGATGTACAACAAGAAGAAACCATTGGGGAATGTAATTTAATCTTCCAAGAATGTGTGTGGATTGTTAGTCACGACGACGAAACCGAAGATGCCTATGAAAATGCCGTGTTTGATGTTGCTGATAACGGAACGTTTCAATTTTACAACAATGGCGAACTACATGAAGGAACTTGGATTTTTTACTTTATCGAATACGAATTACACGCCAATGTTACTTTTTCAGAAGAAGGAATGACCGCAGATGACTGGAATTTTGATTGGAAAGTGGAATTTATTACGGATGAAATTATGCAATTTACCAATGAAGAAAGTAGTTTCACGCTGACGCAAGAATGTGAAGAAAATTACTGTACGCAACTCATCTTTTCTGAATGTGAAAATGCAGATGGTTCTCAAATTTCAGAATTTATTTTTGAAAATTATATACCTTGTATTTTGCAAATTGAAGATTTAGAAGCACTCACAGATGATGACAGCATTGCATTCTATGAAACACAACTAGATGCTGATGCAGAAACCAATCCGCTTTCACAAACATCGTATCAAAATACTATGCAAGAGCAAACCATTTATGTACGTGTGAATTACGGACTAACTAACGAATTTTTCATCATTCCGATTACCATTATATCGACAGCTTGTTAAAAACAATTCAAATACAAAATAACCAAATAGGGCAAACGTTTTTGGAACACACAGACGCAGCAACATATAACATCAAAGCATTGATTAAAGGCGATGAGTTGGCGCAAAAAGCAGTCTACGATGCCTTTGCGCCCAAAATGTTAGCGGCATGTCAAAACTTTATTTCCGATAAAACGATGGCAGAAGAAGCTATGAACAATGGCTTTGTAAAAGTGTTTTTCAACATAAAAAAATATAAAAACGCAGGAAGCTTTGAAGGTTGGATTCGTAAAATAATGATTCGGGAAAGTCTGTCATTTCTGCGAAAGAAAAAGTTTTTAATAGCTTCTCAAAGTGAGGTCATTCTCGAAAGACAAAAAACCTATCAAAAACCTGTAGATGAAGTTTCGGAAATTCAACGCCTTGTAGAGCAGCTTCCGCTAGAATTCAAACTCGTATTCAATCTGTATGCTGTAGAAGGATATGCGCATAAAGAAATTGCTCAACTTTTAAAAATACCGGAAGCAACGTCAAAAACACGCTTATTCAGAGCGCGAACACTATTAAAAGAACAATTGCAAACCCTAAAAAAAGCGAATGGAAGATTTTGATCACATAGATGCACTTGCTAAAAAAGCACTTTCAGATCGTACAGCACAACCTTCTGCTGAAGGCTGGACTGTGGTGCAGCAAAAAATGAAGCGCAAAAAACGCAAACGCTTCTTTATATATATGGTGTTGTTGGCACTGCTTTGCTCGATGGGAATTTTTGTGGGTGTACACACCATGAAAGAAGACGCTTCGGTTTCAAACCATAACACAGAACAGGAAATATCAACTACTACAAATCATACTAAAAAAACAAATACAACCTCAAATTCAGATTCAATTTCGACTTCAACCTCAAGTTCAAGTTCGACTTCAAATTCAGATTCAATTTCAAGTACAAACTCAAACTCAATCGTGAATGATGCCAGTCAAGCTGGAATGAACACTTCTACAGTAGTGGCAGCAGAAAAAAACCAGCATCCAACTACAAACAACAAAGAGAAAGAGAAAAATGGAGTAGCGCAAGCGCAGACAAAGCATCATTCGCGATTTATTGAAAAAGATAAAAACGCTACGACAACAAATGCGGCAACTATTTCGAGTAAGTCTTACAGTAAATCACAATTTGATAAAAAAGCAATTTCTACTTTTTTCAAAAAAGATGGCGGATTTTACTTTATACAGGCAGCAGGACCGAAATTAGATTCTTTACAGTTGGTTACGCCTGAAACATTAAAAAAGAAGCGCAAAAAACAACGTGCTTCTAAAAAGCCTGACAAAATCTATGAACAATTGGACTTAATGGTCGGTTTTAATGGTTTTACGCGACCGAATGATTACAATTTTGTAGGTTCGTATGTGGTGGAGTTGTCGTATACAGATGAAAAAAAGCTCAAAAAAGACTATTTCTTCAAATATGGAATGTCGTTGCAATTCCGAAATCTGCGCTTCAAAAAAGATTCCATCAGTTTTAACAAAGGAGAATTGAGCATCAACATACATTCGGCTATAGAAAAACGTTTTGGAAACTTTGGTGTAGAAGCAGGTCCGTATCTTGGATATGAATTGCATTCACCCAATAATGAATTTTTCAATGACAATACAAGCAACTTCTTTGAGGAAAAAATTAATTATGGGCTCTTTTCCATCATTCATTACAAAAAAGTTGGACTCGTTTTTAAATATGAATTCTCACCCTATATAAATTATCTCGGAAGTAAGGAGTTTGGTGCATTTACCATAGGTGTTAAATATGATTTTTAAGGCGCTCAAAAGCGAAATATCATTGCGTCAAAAAAAGTGTAATCGCAAAAAAATGTGCCCGTTTTTAAAAATCTAACTACTTTTGTATTCTGAAAAAATAATATATGGCAAAGAATCTGGTAATTGTTGAGTCACCTGCAAAGGCGAAAACAATTGAAAAATTTCTTGGAAAAGATTACAAAGTTGAATCGAGTTTTGGGCACATTGCCGATTTACCTTCCAAAGAATTGGGCGTTAATGTTGAGGGCGATTTTGAACCTGAATATATTGTCTCTGATGATAAAAAATCAGTTGTAAAAAAACTAAAAGACTTAGCAAAGAAAGCAGAAATTGTATGGCTTGCAAGTGATGAGGATCGTGAAGGAGAAGCTATTGCATGGCATTTGGCAGAAACTTTGAAGTTAGATCCGGAGCGCACCAAACGTATTGTTTTTCATGAAATTACCAAAACGGCTATCCAAAAAGCAATTCAAAATCCAAGAGATATTGATTACAACTTAGTTAACGCACAACAAGCGCGAAGAATTTTGGACAGATTGGTAGGATATGAACTCTCGCCAGTACTATGGAGAAAAGTAAAAGGCGGATTGTCTGCCGGACGTGTACAATCGGTTTCGGTTCGTTTAATTGTAGAGCGCGAACGCAGCATTCAAGATTTTAAACCACAAGTATCATTCAAAGTTGCAGCCGAATTTATCAACTCGAAAGGGAAAAAATTCAAAGCAAGACTCAATAAGACGTTTCCAACGCATCAAGCCGCAAAAGATTTTCTAGCGAAAAATGTAGGTGCCGATTTTAAAATTGCCAACTTGGAAACGAAGCCTGCAAAAAAATCACCTGCAGCGCCATTTACCACATCAACACTACAACAAGAAGCATCGCGAAAGCTATATTTTTCTGTAAGTAAAACAATGACCTTAGCGCAGCGTTTATACGAAGCGGGTTTAATTACGTATATGAGAACGGACAGTGTGAATCTTTCCAACGATGCTAAAAATGCCGCACAAGAAGAAATCATACGCTCGTACGGAGAAGAATACAGTCACCCACGAAACTACAAAAGCAAAGCAAAAGGTGCACAAGAAGCGCATGAGGCTATTCGTCCGACCAATATGGCAAACCATTCGGTAGAAGCAGAATACGATCAAATGCGTTTGTATGAATTAATATGGAAACGTACAGTTGCATCGCAAATGAGTGATGCGCAACTAGAACGTACCAATGCAAAAATAGAAGCCAATACACACGGCGAACGCTTTACTGCTAACGGAGAAGTGTTAAAATTTGAAGGGTTCCTAAAAGTATATCTAGAAGGAAAAGACGATGACGATGAAGAACAAGATGGCATGTTGCCAGCTTTATTTGTGGGCGAAGCACTAACCAACGAATTCATTAGCGCAACACAACGTTACACCAAAGCACCATACCGTTTTACGGAAGCATCTTTGGTAAAGCAATTGGAAGAACTAGGAATTGGACGACCATCTACATACGCGCCAACCATTTCTACCATTCAAAACAGAGGTTATGTTGAAAAAGGAACTGTAGAAGGTGTAGAGCGTAACTACGAACAATTGACCTTACGAGGTGATAAAATTATAGAAAAAGAAC
>CAZHSA010000200.1:0-7239 GCA_964535135.1 uncultured Kordia sp. | reverse complement strand
TGGCGTTCACGCGAATCGTTTAAAGGAACAACTGGTGTAGGTTTTGATGCGATTGCACCAGCCGCAACAGCAAGTGACATGACCTTGAAATTTTTATTTCATCCAGAACGTGCAGCACGATTGATTCAACAGAAAAGTCATGATCAAAAGCAATTGGATTTTATGGAAATGACAAATTCAATTTTGGATAATACACTGTATAAAAAATACGCGGATGCGCATGAACGTGAGTTAGGACATGCGGTTAATATGAACGTGTTAAAACATATTATGAATTTGGCAAAACATCCAAAATCCTCTCCTGCAGTCAAAGCGCAAAGTCAATATATGTTGAATGAAATTTCACAAAAAGTGATTTCAAAAACCGATACAGATGAAGAGAATGCTTATCAGGATTATTATGTGGATATGATAGATCAGTTTAAAAAATATCCAGAAAAATTCAAACTAGAAGCCTCTCCAAAAATTCCAGATGGTTCACCAATAGGAAGTGATGCGTGTGGGTTTTAGATGGATGATTAAAATGTTTAATCTTAAATGAAAAGGGTTTCTTTTAAGAGCCAAGAGCCAAGAGCCAAGAGCCAAGAGCCAAACTCAATACTAATATCTCAATCCTCAATACTTTATACAACAATGCGAATTAATTTAATAAGCGATACCGTTACCAAACCTACTCCACAAATGCTTAAAGCGATGTTTGATGCACCAGTAGGAGATGATGTTTTTAAGAAAGATCCATCTATTAATCAGTTGGAGCAAAAAGTAGCAGAAATGTTTGGTAAAGAAGCTGCGTTGTTTTTTCCGAGTGGCACCATGGCGAATCAAACGGCGATTAAATTACACACCAATCCAGGAGATCAAGTAATTTGTGATAAAGATGCACATATTTATAATTATGAAGGTGGTGGCGTAAGTTTTAACAGTGGCGCTTCTTGCAAACTCATTGATGGACATCGCGGTATGTTTACTGCGGAACAGGCAAAAGCAGCCATCAATCCGCCAGATTTTTATCACAGTCCGTTAAGTGCGCTAATTGCCATTGAAAATACCGCTAATCGTGGTGGTGGTGCCTGTTGGAATTTTAGTGAAATTGAAAAAATACATGCTGTTGCTCGTGCACATAATTTAGGTTTTCATTTAGATGGTGCACGTTTGTGGAATGCGTTGGTAGAAAAAGGTGAAACGCCTGAGCAATACGGAAAAGTGTTTGACACCATTTCGGTATGTTTGTCTAAAGGTCTCGGTTGTCCTGTAGGTTCTGTGTTGGTGGCGGATGAAGAAACCATTCACAAAGCGTTGCGAATTCGTAAGATTTTAGGTGGCGGAATGCGTCAGGCAGGATATTTAGCTGCGGCTGGAATATATGCTTTGGATCATCATGTAGCGCGTTTGGCGGAAGATCATGAAAAGGCAAAAGAGATAGGAAACGTATTGGAAAGCTTGGCAATCATCAAAAAAGTAGAACCGATTGATACCAACATTATCATTTTTTACTTGCAAGATGATATTGACGAACAAGCCTTTTTAGATAGATTAACTGAATTAGGAATTGATTTGATTGGTATGGGAAGTGGCAAGCTTCGTATTGTAACACATTTAGATTATACTGCTGAAATGCATCAAACGTTTTTAAAAGTGATTCAAAAAGTGATATAAAAGTAAATAAAATTCATTATATGAAAAAAAGTGTCACAGTAATGATTGCAGTTTTTGTGTTGATTTCTTGGTCATTCAAAGAGCGTAACGAATGCAAAAAATACTTTTCAGGAATATGGAAATATGAAAAGTATGATGTTGAATATATGTATGTAGATAGGAACTTAGAAAAGCAGTTTGAATATGTAGAGAATGGAAAATATTATTATGAGTTTGATATAAAATGGCTTACCGAATGTAAATATCAACTAACTTATAAAGGAACTAGTAGTCCTATGCCAGCAGCAGTTAAAATTGGAGAAACTTTTACGGTAGAAATTTTGAATATAAATGATTCGATAACGGAATATAAAACGGTATTTAGAGATTTAGAAGATCAAGGGAAAATGGTTCTTGTTCAATAATTTATAATTTTCATAAAAAAAAGCAGCTCATTGAGCTGCTTTTTAGTTATAAAAATTCTGTTATTCTATTATTCTGTTAAGTCTTTTACGTCCGCGCTTCCTGCATTTTTCTTTACAGACTCTATTCCATTTTCCATTCCTGCTTCGCTAGCGTACATTTGACTACTTCCAATAATTTGTCCGTTTCCAGCTTTTAGACTGAAATGAAATTTTCCGTTTTTAGCGGTTTTACGCTCAAATTTACTATCGTCAGTTGAATTCTTTTTACAAGATTCAATTCCGTTTTTAGCACCGCTTTTATCAGCATATCCTTGACTAGACATGATGATTTGTCCATTCTTAGCTTTTAGATTAAAGTAGAATTTTTGATTGTTTTCACTTTGGAATAATTCGAACATAATTATTTAGGTATTTAGTTAGATGAGTAAATATATCAAAAATTTATGGTAAAAGAAATGCTGTACTGTGCAATTTGAAAGTTTGTACAGGATTTTTCCCTAAAAAATGCTTTTTAACGATAAAAAAAGTAGTTTACCTAAATAGTATGCTAGCATAGCTTTTTTATAATGCAAATAATTTCTTTATAGATAATTTCGTACATTGTTAATCATTAATAACAATAAATAAATAATTAATCATTTTTAAGACATGAGAAAAAAACTATTTTTCGGACTAGCCTTAGCCTTTGGTTCTTTTGCTTTTGGGCAAGATTTACCGACAAATCCAGAACCAGGAAAGTGTTATGTTCGTTGTGTTACTCCTGACATTTATGAAAATCAGGATGTACAAGTAATGGTATCGCCAGCGTACAAAAGGTTAAAAGTTGTCCCAGCCAAGTACACAAGCGTAAACGAAACAGTAGTATCAAAAGTAGCTGGAGAAGAATTAGCTGTTGTCCCTGCAGTATACGGAACAGAAACTTTTGACATTGTAACTAAAGAAGCTTCACAACGTTTAGTGAAAGTTCCATCTACATCAAGTAGAGAAACTGAAACTGTTGTTGTTAGAGAAGCGAGTTACAAATTGAAAGTTGTTCCTGCAGTGTACGAAACAAGAACGTTCGATGTAGTGACAAGACCTGCATACCAAAAGGTGAAAATTGTTCCTGCAGTGTATGAAACAAGAGAGGTTGTAATTCCTGTAAAGGAAGCTTCTCAACGTTTAGAAGTTGTTCCTGCTGAATGGGGAAAAGAAACGGTAACGTACAAGAAACGTGAATACGGTTCTTCAATTAGAGTTACTCCAGCATCTTTTTCAAAAGATTTTGAAACAATTGAGGTAAAGCCAGCTGCGGCGGAATGGCAAATGAGCGAGATTCCTCCAGCAGACTGTAACTCTTCAAATCCTGATGACTGTAGATACTGGTGTTACAAAGCAATACCTGCACAAAACGAAACTATTCCAGTACAACGTTTAGCAGCAGATGCTTCTTCTGTAGTTACACCTGATTGTGATCCAAACAACAATGGTGGAAAGCCATGTGGTGAAGGAACTTATACTAGAACAATTATGGTAACGCCAGCAAGCACACGTGTAATTACAATTCCTGAAGTAACAAAAACGATCAAGAAAACAGTAATGGTAACGCCTCCTACAACACGTATTATTGACGTGCCTGCGGAAATTAAAACGATGAAGCGTAGAGTAATGGTAACGCCACCAACTACTGAAAGAGTTGAAATTCCTGCTGTAACTGAAACGGTTAAGAGAACTATCATTACTAACGAAAGTACACGTGTTGAAGATATTCCTTCTGTAAGCAAAACGTACAAGAAAACAGTAATGACTGATGCTCCAACGACTAGAGTTATTCCTATCGGACAAAAAGAAACAACATTAAAAACAACTAAATTAGTAGAAGATGCTAAAGTAGTTTCAACTGATGTTGATGCAGTATACAAAACGGTAACGAAAGAAGTATTGACGAAAAAAGGAGGATTGACTACTTGGAAAGAAGTTGATTGTAAGTTGTTAGTTTATAATGACTTAAATATTAACTGGAACTTAGGAAGTGCAACATTAACACCAGCTGCAAAGCGTGAAATTGACACGAAACTATTACCAGTATTACAAACAGGAGTTTCTGTAGAAATTGCTTCTCACACAGATTCAAGAGGATCAGCTTCAAGTAACGAAGCGTTATCTCAAAGAAGAGCGCAAGCAGTAACAAACTACTTAATCTCTAAGGGTATCAACGCAAGTAAAATTGTTTCTAACGGATACGGAGAAAGAAGATTAGTAAACAGATGTAAAGATGGTGTTTCTTGTACTGAAAGAGAGCACTTACAAAATAGAAGAACACAATTTAGAGCATTAAATCAAGGAGAAGGTCAAAAGAACTAATTTTAGGATTGTAAATTTTGACAAATGTAGAAAAGGGAAGTCGGTTGGCTTCCCTTTTTTTTGTGTTATTATTTATTGAAAATTTGTCTATTAGCACCACCAAGAATCTGGACAATAGCCTAATGAACAGCCTCCATACAAACTATTATCAGGACATAAGTATGCTTCTGCCGTCATAGGAAGCGGTTCTTCACCCACAGGGCAGTTATTGTAAAGAAATGATCTCCATGTCATATCATAAAATGAGGTGCTACATTCTCCACCTAGATGAGTTTTTAAATTGCTAACAGCACTTTTCTTTAAACTAAGGTTTTTGATACTTTTTTTCTTCATAATACATGATTTTAATGTTAATAAATATTAATCGTTTATTAAAACTAATATTCAATCCCTTAAGCATTATGTAGAACTTTCTGAAAGTTACTTTTTAATTTCTGAAAATAAAAAAAGAGCTACTATGTACAGCAACTCTTTTATAATTTTGGGTAAATGTATTTTTTATGAAAACATATCCATACCTGGGATATTTGGCATGCCATCTTTAGCAACAGCACCAACTTCCGTCTCATGAACCTCACCTGCACGTTTAATAGCTTTGTTTAAGGTGAGAATTAAATAATCTTCTAGCTGCTCTTTATCTTCCAATAAGTCATCGGAAATTTCAATAGCTTTAATCTCACGATTTGCGGTTACGGTTACATTCAATAAATTATCTGAACTTTTCTCGTCAATCAAAACAGAATGCAAACGCTGCTTTGTTTCTTCTACTTTTTTCTGGGTTTCTTTTAATTTTCCCATCATTCCCATTAAGTCTCCAAACATTTGTTATATAATTAAAGGTTACTAAATACAAAATTATTAAATTGTGAACTTTTAAGACAGTTTTAAATGAAAAAATATAATATTATCCTTCTAATAAGTTTTATACTGATAAATTCCTGTAATAAGAATACACCAAACATGAAAAAAGAAATACCTGTACCTACCATTGCCAAGAAACCTACAAAACTAGAAAAACATGGCGATGTGAGAATCGACAACTATTATTGGTTGAACGATAGAGAAAATCCTGAAGTGATAGCATATTTAGAAGCCGAAAATGCATACAATGATGACATGACTTCGCATACAAAAGATTTTCAAAAAGATGTATTTGAAGAACTAAAAGGCAGAATAAAAGAAGATGATTCTTCCGTTCCTTACAAGTTGAATGGATATTGGTATATAAAGAAATTTGAAGAAGGAAAAGATTACCCAATTCACACACGAAAAAAAGGTTCACTAGACGCGCCTGAAGAAATTTTATTTGATGTCAACGAAATGGCCAAAGAACATGCCTATTACAACCTTACAGGCATCAGCGTGAGTCCAAATAACAAATTGGTCGCTTTTGGTGTTGATACGGTAAGTAGACGTCAATACACCATTCACATCAAAAATCTGGAAACTGGAGAAATCTATAAAGAACGTATCGAAAATACCACAGGTAGTGCTACTTGGGCAGCTGATAACAAAACCTTGTTTTATGCAAACAAAGATGAGCAAACGCTGCGTTCCGAGAAAATATACAAACACAAACTTGGCGATGATGTTGCCAACGATACGGTAGTTTTTCATGAAGAAGATGAAACCTATATCACGTTTGTGTACAAATCAAAATCTAGAAAATACATTATCATTGGTTCTTACAGTACACTGACGATGGAATACAGAGTTTTGGAAGCAGACAATCCTGATGGAGCATTCAAAATATTTCAACCACGTGTTCGTGGACTCGAATATAATATTGCGCACTATAAAGATCATTTTTATGTGCTAAACAACAAAGATGCTTCTATCAATTTTAAACTCTCCAAAACACCTGAAAACAATACAGGAATGGAGCATTGGGAAGACATTGTTCCGCATCGTCCAGATGTTTTGTTAGAAGATGTAGAAATATTTAAAGACTTTTTGGTACTGAGCGAACGTGCTAATGGTTTAAATAAAATTAGAATCACACGTTGGGACGGAACAGACGATTATTACCTACCGTTTGATAATGAAACTTATACTGCAAATACAAACATAAATGTGGATTTTGATACAAATTTGTTGCGCTACACTTACAATTCTATGACGACACCAGCTTCTGTAATTGATTTTAATATGGTTACAAAAGAAAAAGAGGTGAAAAAAGAACAAGAAGTGTTGGGAGGAAAGTTTGATAAAAACAACTATGTTTCTGAACGTTTGTGGGCAACTTCTCGTGATGGAACTAAAATTCCAATGTCTGTCGTATACCGAAAAGGCATCAAAAAAGATGGTACAAATCCGTTATTACAATATGCGTATGGTTCTTATGGAAATACAATAGATCCTTACTTCTCTACGGCACGCTTAAGTTTATTAGACAGAGGATTTATTTTTGTATTAACACATGTACGTGGTGGTGAATACTTAGGAAGAAATTGGTACGACAATGGAAAATTAATGGACAAGAAAAATACCTTTACGGACTTTATAGATTGTTCTAAATATCTAATCGAACAAAAATATACTTCATCTGAACATTTATACGCTTCAGGCGGAAGTGCTGGCGGATTATTAATGGGCGCTATTGTAAACATGAATCCTGAACTGTATAATGGAATCATTGCGTCGGTTCCTTTTGTAGATGTCATCACTACGATGTTAGATGATAGTATTCCATTAACTACAGGAGAATATGACGAATGGGGAAATCCGAATGAAAAAGAATATTACGACTACATGAAGTCGTATTCACCGTATGACAATGTAGAAGCCAAAGCATATCCAAATATGTTAGTCACTACAGGATTACACGATTCGCAAG
>CAZHSA010000199.1:0-7279 GCA_964535135.1 uncultured Kordia sp. | reverse complement strand
TCATTATTAACTTTTAATGAAGTAACGACGTTGTTTCACGAATTCGGACACGCGCTGCATGGAATGTTGGCAGACACAACCTATCCAAGTTTAAGTGGAACGTCTGTTTATTGGGATTTTGTTGAATTGCCAAGTCAAGTCATGGAAAACTGGTGCTATGAAGCAGAAGCGCTCGCTATTTTTGCCAAACATTACGAAACAGGTGAAGTCATTCCGATGGAATTTATTGAAAAAATAAAAGCTTCAGCAACTTTCTTAGAAGGTATGGCAACTTTGCGACAACTAAGTTTTGGTTTGTTAGATATGAGTTGGCACGGAATTGATCCGACCGCGATCGCAGATGTAAAAGCGCATGAAAAAGCTGCTTTTAACAACACACGTTTGTTCCCTGAAAATCCAAAAACTGCGATGAGTACAGCCTTTTCGCATATATTTCAAGGTGGTTATTCTTCTGGATACTACAGTTACAAATGGGCAGAAGTGTTGGATGCAGATGCATTTGAATATTTTAAAGAGCATGATATTTTCAGCAGAGAAATCGCTACGAAATTTGCAGAACATGTATTATCTAAAGGTGGCACAGAACATCCTATGACCTTGTACAAACGTTTCCGCGGAAGCGAACCAAAACCAGAAGCATTGTTAAAACGTGCGGGATTGTTGGTGGAAGATTAACGATTTGCGACTGACGATTAACCAAAACTAAACACTTTGAATCGTCATTGCGATCTCCAACTCGCTTGGAGCGTGGCAATCTGTTTATTGTGTAACACTTCTATTATTTTGAAGTGCTAGATTGTCGTTCCTGCGCAGGCAGGAATCCAAAGTACATCAAAATAGATTCCGCAACAAGTATGGAATGAACAATACTAAAGAATATGCCAGCTTTCACTTCGATTTCTATGACAAATACAAACGATTTTGAAAATGCTTACTATATTTTTTGTCACGAATACACAAATTGTCTTTTATATAGTCTATATGTATATTTTCACGAATTACTTTACTTTGAAGTGAAAACCGTCACTTCTAGTGAAATTCTGTCCCATTGAGCGCAGACGAAATGAAAGAATTTTGTATCGAAAAGTGTTTGAAAACTACAAACTTCAAAGCAAATCTCAATACAAATTTGTTCCACAAATCTACTCGATCTGACGGCTATACTAAATTGACTTTAAAACTGTTTCAAAACAAAAAAGTAAATTAAACTTTCAATAATTTTTGAAAGTTTAAAAATTATTGTATATTTGAACCATGAAAACGACAGAAGCTAAAGACAAATTTATTCAAACTTGGGGATCATTAGGAACCTTATGGGGAATTAACAAAGCCATGGCACAAATTCATGCGCTACTCCTTATTTCGCCAGAACCTTTATCTATGGAAGATGTCATGGAAGAATTACATATTTCACGAGGAAACACAAGTATGAATCTGCGCCAATTGATTGATTGGGGAATTGTATTTAAAACTTCAAAAGCTGGAGAACGAAAAGAGTATTTTACTTCCGAGAAAGACATCAACGAACTCGCGAAGCAAATAGCAAGAGAGCGCAGTCGAAGAGAAATTCAACCAACGCTCAAAGTACTCAAAGAAGTCAGTAGTATTGAAGATGATGGTTCTGCAGAAACTAAAGAATTCATCAAACAAACAAAAGCATTATATGAATTGGCAAATACTGCAGATTCCATTTTGAATCGAGTCGTAAATCAAGAAGCCAATTGGCTGACAAAAACGTTCATTAAACTCTTAAAATAACAACAAAACGAAAGGAATTCATTTTCCTTTTTATTTTCAACATAACTTTCAAAAATTATTGAAAGTTTAAAAAATATAATAGTTATGAAATTTATTTACAACACCAACGGCGTCATCTATAGCATTACACTTTTACTGTATCTCACTATTTATTTTGGTTTGCTCATGCAAATTCTTTTAGGAATTGTGCAAGTTATATTCTTTTTTGTACTGCTCTTTAATTATGATAAGTTTTCAGAAACCATCCAGAGTCATCTCAAAATTTATGGTGTGCTTTCAGGAATATATTTAGTCTGTTTATTCTCAGGATTTTACCCTAAAGATAACTGGATAATACTACTACTTATCACTTTAGTTCCTATGAGTATTGGAGGCTATTTCACTTATATCGTACACCAACTTAACAAAAAAGTATTATGAACGATTTTATTCCAAATTGGCTCATTATCCTTGGCGGAATTGGTCAAATATTCACCGCGTTAATTTATCCGTACATACGTCATCGTGTTTTTGATTGGTATACAGATGTAAAAAAGTTACAACCTTTAAATCAAGAAATTGCCAAAACGTATGGCAGATACATTCAAGGATTAAACTTTTCTTTTGGTGTGATTGCCATTCTGCTGACAAGCGATTTAAAAAATCAAACATTATTAGCACTCGCAATTACAGGATTGATCGGTATGTATTGGGTTGGCAAAGTAGCTACACAAATTGCATATTACCCAATGTACACCATTCCACAACAGCCCATATTTAAAATTGGATCGTATTGTATGAATACACTTTTTGTCCTTTTTGCAACCGTATACACATTACTCTTTACACACAACCTGATTGGAATTTATTTCAATTAAAATCGAATACAACATGAAAAATCTCTGTCTACTCACCTATCTAAAAAAAGAATTTCAACAACCTACAAACAAAGAACAAATCATAGATTTTTATGATAAAGCAACGGATGATTATCGCTTTTGGAGTAAAGATTTAAACATGCACTTTGGCTTTTATATTCCTTTTAAAACTTCTTTGTTTACACGTGATACTATGTTGAATCAAATGAACACAGAAGTATTTAAACGCTTAGATATTGAAGATCAAAAAAAGCATATTGTCGATTTGGGTTGTGGTATGGGCGCATCTATTCGTCACGGAATTGCCAATCATCCAAAATTAGCCGTAACAGGTTTGACGATTTCTCCTTTTCAGGTGGAAAAAGGAAATGAATTGCTCCAGTCAAATCGCGGTACAATTTTAAACAGAGATTATCGCAACACCTTTTTACCAGAAAACTCTTTTGATGGTGCTATGGCGATTGAAAGTTTGTGTCATTCTGGCTGTAGCACAAACGCTTTGGCGGAAACGTACAGAATCATGAAACCTGATGCTACATTTGTCATTGCAGATGCATTCATCAAGAAAGATTTCAAGCACATGAATCCACTCGCAAAATATACCTACAAAGGTTTGTGTGAATCCTGGAGTTTGGAAAGTTTAGGAAATATCCATCGTGTCAAAAAAGACCTGGAAGCAATCGGTTTTAAAGATATCAAAGTGAAAAATATTTGGTACAGAGTCGCACCATCAGTATTACACGTTCCTTTTGCAATTGGCGGATTTATTCTGAAAAAAATATTCAAAAAAGAGCCGCTAAAACCCGAAAGCAAAAAGAATTTGAAAGGTTCATTTTTTGCGCTCTTATCAAGTTTGAGCATGATGAATTTTGGATATTATATAATAACGGCTAAAAAGTAAAAGACTATGAATTTCAACATCATTAGTTACGCTATGTACATTCCAATTACCTTCTTTATTACCATTAAAGTGGGTTGGATCTTGTACAAAAACGGGGAAGTTTTTCTCTGTGATATCATGCGAAATGATGTTGAAATGGTTCAAAATTTAAACAAGCTTTTACTTATTGGATATTACCTAATCAATTTAGGCACCGCAACGATTACAATTACCTTTTGGGATACGGTGGAAAATCTACCAGAAATGATCAATACACTGTCTAATATTCTGGGAACCACCATTGTGCTGCTGGCACTTTTACATTACAATAACATCTTTTGGATTACATTTTTAAACAGAAAAAAACAACCTTTAAATTAACACATCATGGGATCAACAAAAATTATTATCGCGTATTTCGTCTATTTACCAATTGTCATTGGACTCACCATTTTTGTTTCTAAAAAATTATTTGAAAGTGGTAAAAGCTTTATGATCGAAATTTTTAGAGGAAAAGAAAACATTGCGCTCGCTACCAACAAACTATTTGAAGTTGGATTTTATCTTATCAATATTGGAATGGCGTTAATTCTCATGAAAATCTCCAATTACAACGGAACTTACAATATTGACAATCAAACACTTATTGAAGTCATGGGACTCAAAATTGGAAGCTTTTCTATCTATCTTGGCGTGATGCTACTTTTAAATTTATTCTTATTCTTAAGAGGAAGAAAAGTGACAAGAAGTTCAGAAAAACAACCTGTCGTACCCACATTTTCAACCAAAAAGTAACGATATGAAAAAGATGATCATTGCAGGCGGAAGTGGATTTTTAGGACAATCATTAATCAACTATTTTCTCCCAAAAAATTACGAAATTATTGTGCTTTCTAGAAGCGTCAAAAAAACAGGAAATGACAAGTTGCGTTATGTACAATGGAACGCCAAAACGCTTGATATTTGGATGACGGAATTGGAAGGCGCAACTGTTTTAATAAACCTTACGGGAAAATCGGTCGATTGTCGCTACAGCGAGAAAAACAAAGCTGAAATCTTAAACTCCAGAGTCAATTCCACGAAAGTGTTGGGAGAAGCTATACAAGCCTGTGCAATACCACCAAAAGTGTGGATGAACTCTTCGACAGCAACAATTTATGAGCATTCGCTAGCACAAAAAATGACGGAAGAAAACGGTACTATTGGTGACGATTTTTCTATGAACGTTGCCAAATCGTGGGAAGCTACTTTTTACAATTGCCACACACCAAAAACCAACAAAATTGCGTTGCGAACTTCTATAGTGTTGGGCAAAAATGGCGGCGCGTTTATTCCGCTAAAAAACCTAACAAAACTCGGTTTGGGCGGTACACAAGGAAACGGAAACCAAAAAGTAAGTTGGATTCACGAACATGATTTTTGTCGCGCTATTGAATTCTTGTTGGACAAAAAAGCTGTGGGAACATTCAACATTACCGCGCCAAATCCAATTCCGAACAAGAATTTTATGAAAACTCTTCGCAAGGTGATGAAAATCCCCGTTGGAATCGTACAACCAAAATGGTTGTTAAAATTAGGCGCACGCATCATTAAAACAGAAGCAGAATTGATTTTAAAAAGTAGGTTTGTGATTCCTGAAAAATTAGTTTCAAAAGGCTTTCAATTTCAATATCCAATCGCAGAAAAAGCAATTAAAGAAATTATCTATCGAACTTAAAAAGAAAAATACATGAGTTTTTTAACAGCCGAATGGCGAAAACTAATCTTTATAAACTACACAGTCAATCCAGAATTATTACAAGCATATGTTCCAAAAGGAACGGAATTAGACATGTACAATGGAAAATGTTTTGTTAGTGTCATTGGTTTCATGTTTAAAAACACCAAAGTTTTAGGGTGTAAAATGCCCGGATTGCACACGTTTGAAGAAGTCAACCTTCGATTTTATGTGAAGCGAGAAGACAACGGAATTATCAAACGAGCTGCCGTATTCATTCAAGAAATTGTACCAAAACGTTTGTTGAGTTTTGTGGCAAACACAGTGTATCACGAGCATTACGTAACACATCCAATGTCGCATCAATGGAACATAACGTCAGAAAAAATAGACATTTCATACAGCTGGAAACTTCATGGAAAAGCACAATCCATCGCCATTACAGCAAAAAACAATCCAACATCGTTTCCCGATGGTTCTGAAATTGAATTCATTTCCGAGCATTATTTCGGCTACACCAAATACAATGAACACAAAACCTTCGAATTTCAAGTCACGCATCCACGTTGGAACTATTATGAAGTAGACACGTATAAATTACACCTTGATTTTGAATTGAACTATGGGAAAAAATTTGCGCATCTCACCACACAAACGCCCGATTCTGTTTTTCTTATGGAAGGTTCAGCAATTACGGTAGAACCTAAAAAAGCGCTCAAAACATCGCATTAAAATGAGCAAAATAGGCACAACAATTCAAACTAAATTTTGAGTCCTATCCACGAAAGTGTTACATTTGAAAATGCACATCATAGATATCCTAAAAGGAAATTGGCGAAAAAAAAGTAAGCACACTAAAAAGAAGAGAAAACCTTGGACTAAAAAGGATACTTTTTATGCAATACTAACAGCCGTAATCATTTTTTTAATAATTTTCATGTTTGGAAAGTGGAGAAAAAATTATGAAGAAAAGCAACTTGAAAATTCTTTTACGACCGTAGGCGTTATTGAAAAATTAAAAGAGAGAGCTGTAAAAAAAAGAGGTATAGAAGATAGAATATTTTTCTATTTTGTTAAAAATGACACTGTATTTCATAAAACATATTTTACTAGAGCTGGAAAAATTGACAAACACAAAATAAAAGTAGGCGATTGTTTTAAATTGAAAGTCGCGAAAGAAGATGATGCGGTATTTGAACCTTATTTTGATAACCGAGTAGATACAATTATTGATAAAAAACAATACAAAAATCATATATACAATACTATGTTTCATAGAATGAAATTTGAGTAATGCACACGTAAGAGTTTCAAGTAGTAACTAGAATAATTCATGACCAAAATCCATCTCAATACAAAAATAAATGCTCCAATTCAAACAGTTTTCGATCTCTCAAGAGACATTACGGAACACGAAAACTCCAGCAAAAACACGCGTGAAAAAGCCATTGCTGGCAGAACTTCCGGGAAAATTAACTTAGGAGAAACGGTTACATGGCGCGCAAAACATTTTGGTTTTTATCTAAAACACACAAGTATAATTTCGGAAATGAAAGTGCCCACTTTTTTTGTGGATGAAATGGTAAAAGGTGTTTTCAAAAGTTTCCGACACGAACATATTTTTAAAGAAACAAATACTGCAACGGAAATGATCGATATTTTTACATATGAAGTTCCATATGGCATTTTTGGACGCGTCTTCAATTACTTCATTTTAAAATCCTATCTCACTAATTTTCTCCTGGAAAGAAACCAGCACATTAAACACAGAGCGGAATTAATACAGGAAAAAAATTGACAGATTTTTCTATCGCTGTAATAATTTTTTATTTCAACAATTATCAGTTACATTTGAAAAAACAATAGCTCTCAAATGCCAAACCATCAACTAGATCCAAATAAGTGGATTACACTCTATGCAGACTATCTCTTCAATTACACCATTGTGAGGGTAAAAGATAGAGAAACTGCACAAGATTTAGTCCAAGAAACCTTTTTTGCAGGATTAAAATCAATGGCAAATTTCAAAGGAGAAGCCTCAGAACGCACATGGCTCATCTCTATTTT
>CAZHSA010000198.1:0-7299 GCA_964535135.1 uncultured Kordia sp. | reverse complement strand
GTCAAGGAAACACGATCATTGTCAAACACAAAATCGGTTCCTTCGGTCAACGAAGAATAGCTAGACGGAAACGGTTCCACAGCAGCATTGTCAATATCTTGGTAATACACTTCTAGTTTTCCGCGCCAACCTTTGGCAATGCGCACATCATAGCCCAACACATAGTGTGCACTTCGGGTAAAATCCAACTCAATATTCGATTGTACGAGTTCACCATTTATTTCTTCATTCAAAAATAATAATGGCAACGGTGCTTGCTGATGATGAATTCCGAAACCAAAGTTTAAGCTGTGTTTTGGCGCAATTTTATAGCTTAGCGCAGTACGCGGTTCAAAAACGAATTGCTCGTTCAAGTTGGTGTATTGTGCATGCAAACCTGCATTTAAGGTTAACTTTTTTGTGAGTCGAAACTGTCCTTGAATATACGGTTGCCACAAACCAAAACGTTCGTCGGTATTACGAAATGTAAACAAATCAGGATCGCCATCATTGTCATTATCAGGTTGGCGATCACGATCGCGTAAGACAGATTCTATTCTGAAATTTTCATACAACACACCTGTTCTTAGCGTAATTTTATTGCTCAGTTTGGTGTTGAAAAGTGTGGAAAACGTTAATCGGCTTTGTGTGTCGTCTGCTTCTGTAAAACGAATGATGCGTTCTTGCGGTGTATCTTTATTAATAAAACGATCCGATTCAAACGTATTGGTTGAAGTAGACACAGAAGCAATGGTTTTCAAATAACTTTTACTACCAATATTCAATCGGTGATTCAAGCCAATGACACCAAAACCAGATTCTACAAACGCATTTTCATCTTCTGCAGAAAACAAGTCGTCTTCGTCAATATCATCACCCAAAAATTCAATATCAGAGTTTCCAAGAATTCCAAACATACTTACATTCCCAAACTTTCCTGTTCCAAAATCTACGTTAAAGGAAATATCGCTATAATTTGGCGTAGCCGATGTACCACCTGCGCCAACACCTAATAATCCTACCAACGAATAACGTGCTGCCACTAAAAATGAACCTTTTTTAGTACCTAATGGACCTTCTGCCATGGCTTCCACTCCCGTAAATGCACCAACTTGTGCTGTAAATTCATAATTGTCAATATTTCCTTTTCGGAAACCCAAATCAAACACACCGCCCAATGCATTTCCATATTCTGCGGGAAAAGCTGAGGTGAGGAAATCGGAGTTTCGCAACATATTTGTGTTGAGTGCGGAAACTGGACCACCTGTAGTTCCTAAGGTAGAGTAATGGTTGGGACTCGGAATTGGAATGCCTTCCAAACGCCATAGCAAACCTGTGGGCGAGTTACCACGAATTACAATATCATTTCTACTATCGTCAGGTGCAGAAACGCCCGCAAAATTGGCTGCCAAACGTCCAACGTCGCTTCGTCCGCCCGAAAAACGGTTGACTTCTTCCAAGCTGAATTGTCGTGCAGACACAGTTGCCAATTTGTTAATAGTACGGTCTTTATTGGTTGGAGTGTCTAAAACGACCGCATCCAACTGATCAAAAGCTTCTTCCAGACTTACATTGACAATGGCATCTTTTCCTGTAGTAACAACGATGTTTGGAATGGTAATCGACTCAAAACCAATATAGCTGACGCGAATTATTTGTCGTCCCACGGGCACATTTTCAATAGTATAATATCCATTGATGTCTGTCGTAACGCCTATAGTTTTTTTAGTATTCAACAACTCAATGGTAGCACCAAGCAAAGGTGTTTCCGATTGTTTGTCTAAAATTTGACCTTTGATAATTCCAGTTTGCGCAACGCAAAACGAACAACAAAGCACAAAAAGTATGGTTAATTTATTCATGATTTCTTAGTTTTTGATCAAATTTGATAGATTTATAGCATATTGAAAATGAAGAAATTTTGAGTTGGGATATTTCCTGTTGAATTGTGTTGCAGTGTGTTTAATTGTAAATGTGCATCAAACAAAAGAGCATTTTCAATTAAAGTATAGAATTTGACAGTTCATGGTTTTATTTAACAATTCAACCTTAGCGTGATATTTTTGCCATAAATATCTGTGTATCTTTGAGATTAGAAGTTAAAAGAAATGATTAAAAAGGCGTATTTAAAAAAGTTACTTTTCCGATTTCTCGTGATTACAACCGTGTTTTTTTTAGTGAAACTCACGATTGATCATGATCAAATGGATAAACCTGTGGTAGATTATACCGCCATTTTTTATTATTTCTCTGCATTTACCTTATTTATGCTGACATGGGAAGTGAATGATTGGTTGATGCGTCGTGAGAAGAAATCATTAGTTATTGCCAGTGTAACCGTGTCAAGTAGCATTCGAATTTTATTGACGACGATGACAATTGTATTGCCTGTAGCGGCAACTATTTATTATGTGGGAATTTTTGAAATAGATGGCATTTGCGATTTGCCAACGGATAAATCATGGCTGCGTTTCCGAATCGACTTTTTTCGTGCGGCTTTGTTAACAGGTTCGCTCACCATTTTCAATCAGTTTTACAGAACTACGCAAGAAAAGAAAGAAATTGAAAGCTCATTACAGTCGTTGAAGAAAGAAATGATGACTTCAAAATACAATTCTTTAAAAAGTCAGATCAGTCCACATTTTTTGTTTAATAGCTTGAATACTTTGACGTCGCTCATGTATGAAGATCGCGATTTGGCGTCGGATTTTGTATCGCGCTTAGCGAGCTGTTATCGGTATATTTTAGATAATAGAGAAAGTGATTTAGTAAGTTTGGAGAAAGAAATGCAGTTTTTAGACTCGTTTATTTTTATGATGAAAGTACGTCACGATGGTGCAATTGCCATTCACACAAAAATAGATACCAAGCCACATACATTTGTCATTCCAACTTTGTCTATTCAAATGTTGGTGGAAAATGCGCTAAAGCACAATTATTATTCTAAAGAACAACCGATTACGATTGATATTTTTACGAAAGACGATGAGTTAATCGTTCAAAATAACATTAGGAAGCGTTCTGATTCGCAAGAATCTACGCAACTTGGATTGGCAAATATCAAAAAACGATATGCGTTTTACACGAAAAAAGAAGTGTTAATCGAAGAAACTGAAACGCAATTTAAAGTTGTGATGCCATTACTTTCGAGTAATTTAATTCACGAGCAAAAAGAAATTCTACAAACAGAAACTGTGTAGCTTATGAAAGCATTAATTATAGAAGATGAAGATATTGCTTCTAGAAGATTGCGAAATTTGATAGAAGAATTAGCGCCAGATTGTGAAATTTTAGCACAACTTTCTTCTGTGGAAAGTGGTTACAAGTGGTTTCAAAGCAATGATTTACCAGATTTGATTTTTTTAGACATTCAATTAAATGATGGGTATGGTTTTGATATTATTGACAAACTTGAAAAGCATCCGCCAATTATTTTTACAACGGCGTACAACGAATATGCCATTCGCGGTTTTAAGTACAACGGATTGGATTATTTACTAAAACCAATTGACAAAGCGGAACTTAAAAAAGCATTGAATAAATACACTGAAACGATTGACAGCAGACAACAGGCGACTGATATTGACAAGCTCCGTCATTTATTCAAAAAAGAATACAAACGTCGTTTTATGGTGAAAGTAGGCAATCAATTTAAAACCTATAAAGTAGAAGATATTGCATATTTTATGGCAGATGAAGGCGTTATTTTTCTGTACACAAACAGCGGTCAAAAATGTCCTATTGAATACACCATTGATCAGTTGGAAGAAATTCTAGATCCAATTCACTTTTTCCGTATCAACCGAAAATACATGGTGTCTGTCAATGCGGTACAGGAAATTCACAGTTATTTTAATAGCAGATTGTTGCTCAAATTGATACCCGCGTCTACAGACGAGCAAATTATCGTTTCGCGGGAACGCACTACAAATTTTAAGAAATGGTTGGATATGTAATCTAAAAAAAGCCATTACCAAAAATTACGTTGGTAATGACTTTGTTATAGTCGTTAAACTAGTGTTGATCCGATTCAAATTTTAATGATCGCAAATACGAACCGTATTTTCAACAGGACAACCTTGTCCGATAGTAAAGCAATCCCAAAAAGTTGGTCCAGGAACACAACCACTGTAACATGTGTTGTAATACTTTCTAGTAATATTACATGTTGTACCTGTAATACCACCTTTTACCGCGCCCGTTTTTAAGTTTGAGATGTTTTGCTTGTGTAAGCTTAATTTAATTTTTGATTTTTTCATGGTTATTTAATTTTAATGGTTAATAGATTCTATTACGTACTACATGTCACATATAAAAACAGTATTGCCACAACCGATATGCATGGTTGCTGGTGGAGGAGGACAAGGTCCATAACATGATTTGTAATACTTATTAGTAAATTCACAAGTTCTTCCAGAAACACCGCCTATAATTGCATTGGTTTCTAAGTTAGAAATGTTCTTTTTGTTTAAGCTGAGTTTGATACTTGCTTTTTTCATAATTATAATTTTAAAGTAAAATAAATATTGGTTTTTTAATTCTTGATATTAATGATGACAGTAGTTAAACGTGTTTCCGCTTGGACAAGTTGGGAAATTTGTAATGCAAACCCCTACCGTAGGATCTGGCACACATCCAGGCAAGCATGTTTGGTAATACTTATTGGTATACTTGCAGGTTGTTCCTCCTGTAGCGCCACCTTTTATGATTTCATTTTTTAAGGTTGAAACTTTGTGTTTATTTAAACTCAACTTAATTTTTGATTTTTTCATGATTTTGAGGGTCTTTAGGTTAATTTCTAGGTCGTTCGCATGTTTCTGTATAGATACAGGTAAGGTCCGTATGCACACATTCTTGAATGGAACATCTGTTAGGATATGATGCACAAGTTCTTTCTAGTGTCTCTTGTGCTTTACCTCCAGTTACGTTTTTAATAGCTAAATGCGCAACAGATGCTTTTTTTAGAAACAACTTTGCGTGAACATTTTTTTTCTTCATAATATTAATTTAGGTTGTTTAATAATTATGAAAATACACACGTTACAGACTTCAAACAATCAAAGTAAAATTCATTTTATAAAATAAAGGTATTGTATCATCGTATTTTTAAGATTTTTGATTATCCGTTAGCCAAGCTGTCAGGCCTTGTAGTTACTGTTTGTGGACACACTATTGGTGTTGAGCAACAATGTGTTTCATCAGTTTGAGGTGGCTTTGCGGCACCAATAAGTGCAAGATTTGCAACATTTACTTTTTTTAGATTTAGTGAAACCGAAGTGAATTTCTGTTTTTTCATGATTGTAATTTTATATAAAAATATTACATCGAATATAGAGAATACGCAGGCTTGAAAGAAAAATGACCGCATTCATTTTATAAAATAGAGGTGATGTTTTTAATAAAAAATGACGGAAAAATGCCTGTTTGCTTTTTAAAAGCTCTCGAAAATGCACCTTCACTTTTAAAACCTACTTCTTTTGCAATAGCTTTCACGGTATAGGATCGCATGACTTTGTCATCTTTTAATTTATGGAGTACATAATTGATACGTAGTTCGGTAATGTAATTTTTGAAACTCATTCCTTTCTGCTCGTTCACTATTTGTGACAAGTAGGTTGTGTTTGTATTGAGTTTTTTTGCTACAGTGACCAGGCTTGTATTTTGCTTTAAGAATACTTCCGATTTTTCAAACTTTTCCAGTCCTTCTAAGATTTTGGTGATTTTTTCATCTGAAATTTGATATTTCTCAGAAGTTTCTAAAGGTTCTGTTTTTTCCGTTTCCGCTGCTAGCTTTTGCATCACTTCATCAAACTTTAGCTTATTGACGCGTTGTTGTTTTTTATACCTCCAAAATAAAATGAGGAACGCCACCAGCAATCCTGCTGAAGCAAACCATAATGAAGTATTTTGTCGTTCTTTTTCACTCGATTTGATTTGTAAGGTTTCCATCTTACTTTCCAGCGTTTTCTTATTATATTCTAATAAACTTGTATATCGAATGGTTTTTTTAATGGTGTCTGTGTATGAAAATTTGTGTGCCAAGCGGTAATTTTCAAGAGCTTTTTTTGTGCTGTCAATCTGCTCATAACTATTGGCTAATAATGAGAGTACTTCCCTATATTCAAGATCGTCAAACTCAATTTCTTTCTGTAGTGTTTTAATTGCTTCAAAATCTGCAATAGCTTCTGGAAACATCTTTTTTTCAAAATAGGTTTTCCCGCGAAAGCGATAAATAGGGTATAAATTTCGTTTTATATTTAACGAAGAAACCATACTGTCGGATGTCGCCAAAATAGCCAACCCTTTGTCGTATTCTTTGCGTTTATAATGTATAATTCCTTGTAACGTGTATGAATAGCTCAACGCTTCCATGTCATTTTGTTCTTTACTGAGTTTTTTTAACGCTGCCAAACAATCAGAAGCTTTGTCAAGATCGTAGTAGGTATACGCAGAGCAAAGTGCAATCAAGGTATTCAAATACAATGTATGGTACTTTTTTTCTGCTACAATTGGCGCAATAATTTCTTTATTTTTCAGAAATAATTCGACAGCGCCTTTATGATCGCCCATAATATTTTTAACAGAACCAATTCCTTGATTGGCATAGATTAAATAGCGTATGTTTTTTGTAGCGGTTGCTATCGAGTCAAATTTTAAATAATAAGTAATGGCTTTGTCATACTTTCCAAAGGTGTAATAGATTTTTCCTTTTTGACTCAACGCTTTGATGTATAATTGATTATTCTTTGTTTTTTTGGAATACACAATTGTAGAATCAATATACTTTAATGACTCGTGCATATTGCCAAGATAACTTTCGGAAGAAGATTGTAGCAAAAAGGCATCGTATTTTTCTAGAAGATTCTGCTCGTTTATCGCTTTTTTCAGTAACGCATCAGCATACTTTTTGGCTATTTTAGGATTGGAATATGCAAATTCCCAATAGCGATTTTTTAGTGTTTGATATGTTTTTGTTGATAGTGAATCATTTTCCTGTGCAATGCTATTTCCCACAAAAAATAAAAAAAAGAAAAGAGAATAATACTGAAACTTCATGAGGCAACTATTTTGATACATGTGCATGTTATAGGATAGTTAGGTATAAATGCGATCTGTTACCCAAGATAAGAAAAAAAGAAAGCCTTTCATCATCTGACAAAAGGCTTTCAAATATATAAAAATTATATGCTTAGTATCTGTAGTATTCTGGCTTGAATGGTCCTTCAACTTTTACACCAATATAATCAGCTTGATCAGTAGAAAGTTCTTCTAATTCAACTCCAATTTTAGCTAAGTGTAAACGTGCTACTTTTTCATCTA
>CAZHSA010000197.1:0-7350 GCA_964535135.1 uncultured Kordia sp. | reverse complement strand
ACGAATTGTTATTGTGCCCTTTTGTCATTCCCGTGAAGACGGGAATCCATGGTGTTTGAAAAATTGAATGATTGAATGAATGACATACTCTTGCGCTTTTTTACGACGAATGCACGAATTGGTTTTCTATGAACTCTATACGTCTCTTCGAGTGATTTCTCGTAATAAAATGAAGAGAAATTGTATCGAGAAGTACTTTGAAACTTTCTACATCCAAGTACTTCTCGATACAATTTTCCGTCCATCTCGACTGCGCTCGATATGACAGAAAATCACTCGAAGTGACGTTAATGTTTCAAAGAAATCAGAGAAACTTTTGAAACAGATTGCCATTCTCCAATCTAGTTAGAGATCGCAAAGATGTTTCAAAAGTATAAGATTCCGCATCAAGTGCGGAATGACAGCATCGAAGAAAGTCTAAAAGCGCCAAAGCGCCTTCTAATAGCAGAGTGGTCTAAGAGATTCCCGCCTCCGCGGGAACAAGTCTAAGAGCGAAGCAAGTCTAAATCAAAGGTATTTCATTAGGTTCTATGTAATCATTCTGAATGGCATAAATAACCAAACCCGCAATGTTTCTAGCTTCCGTTTTGATGAATAAGTTGTTTTTGTGACCTTCTACGGTTCGTGGTGCAATGAAGAGCTTTTCTGCGATTTCTTTGGCAGTTTTTTGGAAACAGATCAGTTTTAAGACTTCTACTTCACGTTCGGTGAGTTTGTTTTTTTCAATTAAGGTTGGTTTTGGACTTTTGTGTGAAATCTGCTCGCGCAACACACCTAATTGATCGTCCATAAAGTAAAATCCTTTGTCGTATACTTCTTTGATAATGTCTACCAATTGCACAGGCGAAATTCCTTTGGGTAAGAATGCGGAAACGCCTGTTTTTAACATGAAGCCCATAAACGATCGTTTGTAATGTGAAGTCATGAGAATTACATGAATGCTTGGATAGTTTTGTTTTAGAAATTCAGTTACTTCTACTCCGTTAATTCCTGGCATGTTTAAATCGAGCACCATCACATCGGGCAATGCACTGTCGGTCGCCAATTTTTCTTTGAGCATTTCGCCACTTTCAGCCGTGTAACAAACTTCCATTTTTTCTTGATTCCCTAAGAAATCTTTTAAAAGCGATACGATGAGTGCATCGTCGTCTACTAAAGCAATTGTAATGATGTCTTCCATGTTTTTATTTTTTTATCATGTATATTTCTTTCAAAGGAAAGTAAATACACACTTTTATGTTTTAAGATCACTAAAAAATGTTTTTTATCTTTCGTTTTAGTTCGTGTGCTTTCTATTTTAAGTTAAGGAACTCATGAATCTACGATTTCTTTGCTCGCACAAAGAATACTGAATCGAGTTCAGCACAGGCTTCAACAAAAGAAAAAGCCATCCCAAGAACTTTTTAGTTACATATTCTCAAACAGAAACAAATTTGAAGTTCCTTTGTCGATTTTAGAGCGAACTTTGTGCTTCCCTTTTAAGAATTGTATGCGTGTTTCTATGTTTTTAGTTCCTAAACCTCTACTATTTTTTTCTACATCGTATCCTTTTCCATTGTCAGTGATACACAAAGACATGTAATTTTCAGTTTGTTTTAGATGCAAATGTAATTGTGTAGCGTCGGCATGTTTGATGGTATTGGTGATGATTTCCTGAATGAGTCGCGTAACTTGTACTTTAAATTCGTCTGTATCGTTGATTTCTGCTCTGATATCGTATATACTTGTAATTAACAAATGCTGTTCCCAAGGATCTAGCAATTCTTTGATCAACTCAGGAAGCTTGGTAAACTCTACTAACGGCGGACTTAAGTCATGCGAGATTCTGCGTGCAATGGTGATACTTTCATGTAAAGCTTCAATCGTTTTTTGATCGTTATTGGTAATTTCTTGCTGCATTTTTAGTGCGGTTAACTTTCCAATCAATCCGTCATGAATGTCCGCTGCAATACGATGACGTTCTATTTCTTGTGTTTTAATCGTTGTTTCTAATAGATTTTTTTGGTAATCTAATTGTGCTGCAGCTTCTTTTTCTTTCGTCTTAATTATTTTCTTAAATATAGCACGTATCAAGAAAATGATCACGGTCAATAAGACGATGACGAACAATGCCGCAATGGTAATCCAAAGGATTATTGTTTCAGGTTTCTGCCACGTTTCCATATAAAGTAAATTAAGTATCCATAAAATAAAATCATGAAAAATACATTTCCAATCCAAATATATCCTGTAAGCTGAATATCAGTATTGACTAAGAAATTTAATGGAAGAAAGACCAAAAACTGCAAGGAAAAAAAACATAAAATCATGCTATTTAACACAAAATAATCACTTTCTCTCTTCAATAAGCTTTCTTCATTACGAATTAATTCAAAGAAAAATAATAAAGCCGTTCCTACTATAAGTATAGGACCTAATGCTTTGGCATAGGGCTGAAACAAATCTACATCATTCGTATTGATATAAATAGATTCAATGATGGTGTACAAAATGCCAAAAATAAATAGGCAAAGTACCAACTTCTTCTTTTTAGTTAAATCATAATATAGTTTCAGAAAAATAAAAAGTTCTAACAAGGTTAACGCAAACACTAAAATCAAATTATTGCGAAATAATTCTTCTAGAAGTCGTGAACACAAATCAATTAACAGACTTCCTAATAAAAAATATAATAACAGTTTTGCAACGTTTGTCAACCGTTTAAAATGATACAAACCCACACTCGTACCTATAAAAAGTACGAATGGGGCAACTCTTGTTATAATTTCTGAAAGTGTATTAAAATTCATTGTAGAATTTCTACTATTTTTTTATAAGTTCTGTAAAATCCCAAAGTTAGACTGAGCAGTAGAAGGAAGTCCTTCTTGTCCGAATGGAGGAACGAGTCGTGACAAATCTCTAAGAGAAACTCCACTTTCGTTTTCTTGAAGATTCAAAAATCTCCCATTTGTAGTATTAACAATTACCAAGTCCAATACATAATTTTTGGCGTTTTGAGGATCTGGTTTTAGGGCTAAATAACATTCATGGTCGTGAGAAGGTTCAAAATCGCTCACATCAATATCAAATGCAGCCAATACAAAACCTATACCATCTGTAAATTTAGAAGCCAACCAGCTTTCTCTTGTTGCTATATCATTCCAATTGTTGACACTTTCAATAAGTAATTTTTCAGCAGGATTCGGATTTTCAATTCCAAAATCATAAGGTTTAGTTGTAAAATTAATTGGAACCAACTTTGAATTGATAAGCTGCTGTAGCGTCTTCGCTCCTTTACCTTGTTCAATACTGTAATTATGATACTCAGTTTCTATAGTGCTTTCATAATCACATACACTTGGCACTCCATAAAAAGATATTCCTCCAGATTCTCCTGATGGAGTAGCTTTTCCTATGTAAATATGCAGTCTGTTGTACATTGGACTTATTAATCCCACTTTTAAATGAAAGCTATTACCTGTAAAAAGCGAATTTTCTATTGATAATTGATTTCTTCGGCAATTTTCCCAGTTTTCAATACATTCTAATGGGGTAAATGAGATTAGATTTTTTGATTCCATAATAATTAAGGTTTAAAAAATTGTAATTGTTTTAGACAATATAGAGGTTAATAATTGTGTTCAAAATACATCAAAAAAAGGAAATAATTATACACTATTTTGTCTGATATTACTTTTGTAAATACAATTGCCATCGATACTAACTAACGTAATTAGGTTATAAAAAAATTGAAGTCTGTCATTACCTCCTATTTTTGACATTGTAAATATCTAAAAAGCAGCGTGATACCTTCTGCGTAATTTTACGCAATTATCCCAAATGGTAAAAATTACATAGGTTGAAAACTTACAAAGAATTCAGTCAAAAAACCGTAAATTTGAAACGTTTTAAAATGAACCTACATGATAAAAGTAGCCATTAATGGTTTTGGAAGAATTGGTCGAAATTTATTTCGCCTTTTATTGAATCATCCTACTATTGAAGTTGTTGTAATTAACGATTTAGCGGACACGCGTACCTTGAGTCATTTATTAAAATATGATAGCATTCACGGTGTATTACCGAACGAAGTAAAACATACAGCTACAGAAATTTTGGTAGATGGAAAATCGTTTCCTTTACTGAATACTGCTGATATTGCACAACTCAATTGGAAACCTTATGCTGTCGATTTTGTAGTAGAAGCCACAGGCAAATTTAAAACGAGAGCATTATTAGATCATCATATCACAAATGGTGCTAAAAAAGTGATATTGTCCGTTCCGCCGCAAGACGAAACGATTAAAATGGTAGTTTTAGGTGTGAATGAACACATTTTAGATGGCTCGGAAACCATTATTTCCAATGCTTCCTGCACCACCAATAATGCGGCGCCAATGGTAAAAGTAATTAATGAATTGTGCGGAATTGATCAAGCGTATATTACCACAATTCATTCCTACACAACCGATCAAAGTTTACACGATCAACCACATCGTGATTTGCGTCGTGCACGTGGAGCTAGCCAAAGTATTGTACCTACAACTACAGGAGCTGCTAAAGCGTTGACCAAAATATTTCCAGCACTTTCTGATGTAATTGGTGGTTGTGGAATTCGCGTTCCTGTGCCTGATGGTTCGTTGACCGACATTACGTTTAACGTGCAAAAAGAAACTTCTATTGAAGCAATTAATGCCGCTTTTAAAAATGCCGCAGAAACTAGTTTAAAAGGCATTCTTTCCTATACCGAAGATCCAATTGTATCAGTAGATGTTATTAATAATCCGTACTCTTGCACCTTTGATTCACTCATGACTTCCGTCATTGGAAAAATGGTAAAAGTTGTCGGTTGGTACGACAATGAAATTGGCTATTCTAATAGATTAATTGATTTAATGCTATATATTTCAAATAAATAAGTATTTTTGAATAAATTCATTACTTCATGGTGTGTAAAGTAAGACACATTTTTTATGTACTGTTTGCTTTATTCTCTGTATCGTCCCAAGCGCAATCTAAAGACAACATTAAGGACAGTATAGAGCGCGCCTTTGTTGATGTGTATGAATTTAAGAAGAAAGCTAGAATCAATAGCGCACTAGAAAAGCTTACCAATATTCTAGATTTATCCGACACCATTCAAGACCAAAAAAGCAAAGCAAGAGCCTACATGCTTCGTGCAGAACTTGGTATAGAAGAAAACTACAACAGTTTTGATCCTACAGAAATTGAGAGTTATTTGGTGAGAGCCAAGCATATTCAAGAAGAAATTAATGATTCCCTTGGACTAGGTTATAATTATGTACTACGTGCATTAACAGCCACACGAAATACTTCGTATACGAATGCAGATGATTATTTTACCAAAGCAGAAAAAATTTTCGACAAGTATCAATCAACAGAAGATATCAATAAATTAAAATACTATCGTGGATTGTTTTATTTGAGTCAAGGCGTTAATACACTTGCTATTGAACGTTTTGAAAATTCGCTTCCGATCAACGATCCGTATCAACCAAATTACCTTCGCGCCAAAGTACATTTGAATCTAGCGAAAGCGTATAAAAACACAAAACAATACGAAGATGCTAAATTGAACGCGGAAACTGCACTGAAAATTGGCAACGCGTATGATTTTCCTGTGATTAAATTACAAAGCACAAAAATTATCAGTGACACTTACGCTATTTTGGGCGATTTGGAAAATGCTTTCATGTACCAAGGATTGTTTATAAAAATTAAAGATTCTATTTTCAACATTCAAAACATGCAAACCACAGCGCAAGCCAATGCATCTTTTGATAATGAATTTCAAAAGCGTCATATTACAGAGTTGAAACGTCAGTATGAAGATTCGAACCAAAAAGGAAAACGAAACAAACTAACTTCCATTCTAAGTTCGGCTTTGTTAATCATTATTTCTTTGTTAACGATTTCGCTATACCGAAACAATCAAATTAAGGTAAAAACAAACAACTTATTACTTAAGAAAAATTCAGAATTACAATTGGCAAAAGACAATGCTGAAAAGGCAATGAAAGCCAAAGCACAATTCTTATCGACGGTAACTCATGAGCTACGAACACCTTTGTACGCCGTAACTGGTTTGACGCATTTATTGTTGGAAGAAAACCCAAGCGAAAGTCAAAAAGAACACCTAAAATCACTAAAATTTTCTGGAGATTACTTATTGACGTTCATCAACGATATTTTACAAGTAAACAAAATAGAAGCACGGAAATTAGCCGTTGAAAAAGCGCCTTTACAATTGAAAAAGGTGTTGAATGACGTCGTGAATTCGCTCACACAAACTTCTAAAGAAAATAATAATAAAATCGTTTTAAACATTGACGAAGGTATTCCTGAGAAGTTAGTGGGTGATTATTTAAAAATGTCGCAAGTTTTCATCAACTTAATCAGTAATGCTTTAAAATTTACCAAAGATGGCATTGTTGAAATTTCTGCGAGAATTTTAGAAGAAAACGATACACAACAATACATTCAGTTTGAAATTAAAGACAACGGTATTGGAATTTCGAAAGAAATGCAAGAGAATATTTTTGATAGTTTTTCGCAAGGTTCTGTGCAAATCAACCGTAAATATGGCGGAACTGGTTTAGGTTTGACCATTGTAAAAAGTCTATTAGAATTACTTGAAAGCGACATTCAGCTCGAAAGTAAACTTGGCGTAGGTTCTGCATTTCGTTTTGCACTTACGTTAGATAAATTGGCTCCTGAAGTCACCAACATTGAAGATCCTGCACAAGAAAAAACAGATTTAAAGAGCAGAAAGTTCAAAGTATTATTAGTTGAAGACAACAAAATTAACCAAGTTATTACAAAGAAAATTATTGCCAAACAAAACATGACTTGTGATATTGCAGATGATGGATATCAAGCAATTGATTATGCACGTAGCAATCGTTACGATTTCATTTTGATGGACATTCACATGCCAGGTATTAGTGGAATTGAAGCGACCAAGGAAATCAGGAAATTTGATGTTTCTACGCCGATCATTGCGCTTACTGCGATTTCATTGGATGACAATAAAGATGATTTCTTAAAAAATGGTTTCAACGAAGTTATTTCCAAACCATTTGATCCAGAAGTATTCTATCAGAAAATTTCAAATATTCTTACATAACTACACAAACCCTTTCATTAACAAATATTTAGCATTCAAAAAATGATTTCATTCACTTTTTGGCACGCGGTTTGTTATTAATAATTTGAAAGCAAACAAAAGCAATCACGCTTTGTTTTCATTTCACATAAATTTTGGATTGGTTAGTTAAAGAACAAGGCGAGTTAGTAACTCGCCTTTCTTGTATCTATATATTTCTACTGCCTTAATGGATGACACAAACG
>CAZHSA010000196.1:0-7362 GCA_964535135.1 uncultured Kordia sp. | reverse complement strand
GTGACACCATTTTTATTTTTTGTATCAATCAAAATTTCCAACGGCATGATGCCATCAAATTCTTCCTCAAAAAAGCGAATGTCTTTAAAGAAATCAGCGCCTTGTGGCATATCTTCAATCAAACTTCCAGAAATACGAATTTGATAAATTCCAATAATACTCGCTACTAACAAAGCAACAGAAAAGCCATATACAGCAAAACGATGGTGACGCACCATTTTTTCCATCCAAGACACAATTTTATTAATCCAACGTTTGCTTAGGTGATTTAAGTGTTTTTGTTTTGGCAACGCCATAAAACTATAAATGATCGGAATGATCAATAGCGACAGAATAAAAATCGCAATGATATTGATCGATGCTACAATTCCAAACTCTTTCAATAGTTTGCTTTCTGTGATGATAAACGTAGCAAAACCAGCCGCAGTTGTCATATTAGTCATCAACGTAGCATTTCCAATTTTAGAAATTACGCGTTGCAACGACTTAGCCTGGTTTCCATGTTTTTTTATTTCTTGCTGATATTTATTAATGAAGAAAATACAATTCGGAATTCCGATGACGATGATCAATGGCGGAATTAATGCGGTTAGTACGGTAATTTCATAATTTAACAAACCAATAACGCCAAAAGACCACATAACACCAATAATTACGACAACTAAGGAAATAAAGGTGGCGCGGAACGATCTGAAAAAGAAAAAGAAGATTAAACCTGTTACGAGCAAGGCTGCACCAATAAACAAGCCAATTTCGTCCACAATGTTTTGTGAGTTTAGGGTACGAATGTAAGGCATGCCTGAAACACGTAAGTCGAGTCCAGTTTCGGATTCAAATTCTTCTATGATCGGAAGAATTTCTGCGTAAATAAAATCTTTACGAACTGAGGTGTTTACAATTTCTTTGTCAAGATATACTGCCGTTCTAATGGTTCCCTCATCATTGAATAGTAAACTTTTATAGAACGGTAAATTTTTGAAAAGTTCGTCACGAATGGAATCTACTTGTGCTTGTGTGGTAATTTTTCCTTGTACTAAATTTTCCAGATCAAAGCGTTGATTTTCATCATCTTTGATCAGTTTTTTTAAGTTTTCAGTAGAAATGACCGTGCTTACTTCGGGTTTTGCGTTCAATCGTTTGCTGAGGCGATTCCACGCATTGAATTTTTCGGTCGTAAATAGCGAACTGTCTTTTACAGCAAGAATAATGAGGTTTCCTTCTTCCCCAAAAATATCTAAGAATTTATTGTATTCAATATTTACGGGATGGTTATCAGGTAATAAATTGGCTTCTGTATAGGAGAAACGCATGTGTTGCCATTGATATCCTAAAAATACCGTCATTCCTACCACAAGTGTCAAAATGATAATCCTATTGCGAAGAATCAGTCTTGCGACACTTGCCCAGAAGCGCGTATTTATCCATTTAATCATTATCCTGTTTTTGCTCGTGCAAATTTATGAAAAACGATTGAAGTCAGACTTAAAATCCTAAACTAAAATAATATGTGAATTTGAATGAGAGATTATCTTCAAATTTTGGCAGATGATACGCACCGTAACGATACATAAAACTTAAACCGAAGCCAGCAAACAATTTGTTGATTTCAAATCCAGATTCAGAAAAACCGTGCTGCAGTGAGTTGAACTCTTGTCCTAAGTGACGTTCAATGTTTTCAGCGTCACCAATAGCGAATCTTGAAATTAGTGTCAATTGTGGTCTAAATTTTCTGCCAATTTTAAATGGTTTGAACTGATGTTTTGCTTGAAACATAGCGTATTTGTCTGAGAAGAACTCATTGAAATACATAGTTTCAAAACTGTTTCTACCTGCAATGGAGAAACGTTGCAAAAGCACATCTTTGTTTGGATTGTTTGGTGATGTATGGTACAAATGTGAAATTGGAATGTCGCCAATTCCCAAACCACCTTTTAGCAAAAAGGAGGTGACACCTTTGTCAATTGGGCGAATTTCATGCACAATGCGCGCATCAAATTTGGTATAGTTGAAATCGCCACCTAAAAGACCGTCAAAACTTTGTGTCGCTTGAAACGCAAATTGCGGAAAACCTGTTTTAATTTCATTACGTCCGTGACGCGTTTGCATGTATTCACTAAACGGATTCCATTGTACAGAAAAGGTTGCTTCTGTAATTTCATACGAGTTGAATATTTCACCATTATTTACAAAGCCATAATCGTATGTAGATTCTACATTGCTTTTAGAAAGCATCAAGTTTGCCTGCATTTTTGCGGTAATTTGATGCTCAATATTCGCGGTTAAGCGACGAATTTCATAAAAGAGGTCAATATTAAACAATCGCGGTTCAAACAGTGAAAATGCTCTTCTATCCGTAATAAATCGAGAGCTTCCCGTTTCTACCAAATCGTCCGTATACGACATACCGAACCACGTTTGCGTTCGTTTGTCCAATCGCGCCGCAGCGCCAACACCAAATTTAAAATCTTGGTCACGCGTTCCGTACACACCATATCCATTTACACGATATTTTGTAGAAAAGTTGGCATTGGTGACACCGCCTAATCCCAAACGAAAGGCTTCATAATTATTGTACTTTACCAGATAGCGCAAATCAAGATCGACGTATTTTGTTGGATAATAGCCTTTTAAAAGTTTTCGCGCTAAGTAAATATCTTTTTCAACACCATCTTCTGCTATAATGCTGTCTAAAACCACATAGGTTTCTTTTCCACGTTGGGTAATGCTATCCGTTCGGAATTTATTCCAATAAGCTTCATCACGATTGTGTGCTTGATCTTCAATTTCTATTGCCAATCCACGCCCTTTAATTGTTACAGGTTGGTTGATGGCTAAGTCAAAGTTTTTCGTTTTTGAGGTCAAATAAATGAAATCGCTCACATCTTGTTTGTTGGTATTTGTCGTTTTGGTGCTGTCTTGTTGCGTACCTCTGGAAACTTGTATTGCTTGTCCAAACAACGATACTGAATCATCTGTTTTTCCTTTTCGGATTTGAATTTCTTTATCGGTTGGAAACCACACTTCAAACGTTTCGTTGTAGTCAAAATTCTGAACGGCTTTGATGTCAATGACACCTTTTATTTCCGCAATTCCTTTTTGCAACGCGTATGATTCGCGATCAATATATAAAATACCTTCCAAGCCAGACGTTTCGCCTTTTTTCTTAGGACTATAATAAATCATGTATGATTCGCGGTTATTATTGCTTACCGTATCTAGAATTTTGTATTTGTATTTGGAAAGTGCATTTCCAGCCATCGGTCCTGCATAGGAAGTGCCAAAAAGCTCATATTTGTTATTGTAGAATGAAAACGACTGAATTTTAATACCTAATACTTCATAAATAGGTTCTTTAAAACCTGCCATACGTGTTGCTAAAATCTTTTCGCGTTTTCCTTTGGAAGTACTAAACGATACTTCACTCACTTTTTCAGTCATGTAAATATGACTGCGTGTAATTTCTTTTTTGAAGGTGAAATTGGTAGAATCTACTTCTTTAAAAGCTAATGCTCCATCTTTTTTAGTGTAGATAGAATCTATTTGTCCGTTAATAGAATCGGGATTTGCCGTTACTAAAAGTTTATTGTAGGCATTTAGTTTGAATGAATTCAGCTTGCGTTCAGGATCATTTAGTTTTTTCTTTGAAATGGCATCGCGCATAATTTGTACTGCGGGATTTTCTTTGTTATACAAAACAACTGCATCCAGCGCTTCTTGTGTAGCAACTAATTGTATTTTGAGATAGCTTGTGCTTTTATCAATAGGAATCGTAACTGTTTCATACCCAATATAAGAAACCTTTATAGTGGTAATTTCTTTTGTGAGCGAAAGGTTAAATTTTCCTTCTGCATCGGTAATAGTGCCTTTTGTTTTTGTAATGAAGATATTAGCAAAAGGAAGCGATTCTTTAGTATTGCTGTCAATGACAATTCCTGAAATTTTTTGTTGTGCAAATGCAGCAAAAGAACTGAGCAATACAATAAAAATCAATACTGATTTTTTCATCTAATAGGGTTGTGTTTTAGTAATCAACTATAATTGGTCGATATCTTTTTATGATCATCTACATGTTGCGTACGACATATTTTAATGTGACCTTTTTTATATAACGAAATTTATGGTATAATGTTACAAAAAATAAAGCGACCTTAGGCCGCTTCATACTTAGTTTATTATAAGTTTAACGTTTTTATACAGTCATGATTTCTTTCTCTTTCACTGCGTAAACTTCGTCGATCTTTTTTACATAACTATCTGTTAATGTTTGCACATCAATTTCAGCATTTTTCTTCAAATCGTCAGAAACATCTAATTTTTTAACATCCTTGTTGGCTTCTTGGCGTGCGTTTCGGATACCAACTTTAGCATGTTCTGCTTCACTTTTTGCTTGTTTTGCTAAATCTTTACGACGTTCTTCTGTTAAAGGCGGTACATTGATAATTACAGATTCACCATTATTCATTGGGTTAAATCCAAGATTTGCCATCATAATTCCTCTTTCAATCTCTTGAATCATACTTTTTTCCCATGGTTGAATGGTGATAGTGCGTGCATCCGTACTATTTACATTGGCTACTTGTGATAATGGCGTTTGTGAACCGTAGTAATCCACCATTACGCTAGATAACATTGCAGGAGAAGCTTTTCCGGCTCTGATACTTAATAGTTGTTTGTTTAAATGCTCAATAGCACCTTCCATTGCTTCTTTTGTCGTATCTATAATAAATGTAATTTCTTCGTTCATATTATTCTTTAATTATTCTATGTAGTTGTGAAGCTACATGATATATCATTACTAATTTAAACTATTTTTTTGTTTTGTTCGAATAAAATCAAAAACTGCGCCAGTTTTAGTTTATAAATTTACTTTTGTTCCAATATTTTCTCCTGAAACTACTTTGAGTAAATTTCCTTTTGTATTCATGTCAAATACAATAATTGGCAATTCATTTTCTTGGCTCAGTGTAAAGGCAGTTGTGTCCATGACTTTTAAGCCTTGTTTTAAGACTTCATCAAAAGAGATATGATCAAACTTGATGGCTTCTGTGTTTTTCTCAGGATCTTCATTGTAAATACCATCTACACGTGTTCCTTTAAGTATCACATCTGCATTTACTTCAATAGCGCGTAATACTGCGGCAGAATCTGTAGTAAAGTATGGATTTCCAGTTCCAGCTCCAAAAATAACGACACGTCCCTTTTCTAAATGGCGAATTGCTTTTCTTTTGATATAAGGTTCGGCTACTTCTTTAATTTCAAGCGCTGTGAGTAAGCGTGTATAAATGCCAGCATCTTCCAAAGCACTCTGTAAGGCAAGTCCGTTAATAACGGTAGCAAGCATTCCCATGTGATCTCCTTGTACTCTATCCATGCCGTTGCTTGCGCCTGCAACACCTCTAAAAATATTTCCACCGCCAATAACAATGGCAACTTCAATTCCTAAGTCGACAACTTTTTTAATTTCTTCGGCATATTCGGCTAAGCGTTTTGGATCAATTCCATATTGTCTTTCGCCCATGAGCGCTTCGCCTGATAATTTTAGTAAAATTCTTTTGTATTGCATTGCTTCTTGTGATGAGTTTTGCAAATATAGCAAATAATGAAGTCTACAAAAATGTTTTTGAAAAAGGAAAAGTAGGTTTTTGTTTTTCTTTAAGAATAATTTTTAATGGATTGAAAATTTAGAACACATAAAAACCTCTTATAGTTCACATAACTTCTTTTAATTGAAACGGTCTTTTTCTTAAGAAATCATTAACATAATTTATATATAAACGGCGGTATCTTTGTAATGCAATCAACAATAAGGTATAAGTAATCTTATTTTTAGAAAAGCGTTTTTTGTTAGTTAGGTATAATTTTAAAACAGTTTTTAAAAAAAGTTTATAGTATTGCTTCGCTTGGCAAAATTATAATGTTCTCCGCTTATATCTATTGTGCAACCAATATTTTCGAGTAGCGATCTATAAGAAAAAAATACTGCATATGCAGCACGTTGTTAAAAATTGCAAACATGAAAAAGAAAAGGAAAAAGAGTTGCCACTAGGCAACTTTTTTTTTGCTATATATTTTTTCTAAACAATCTGTAAATCAGCATATATATTATTAATGATAGTTATAATTTCTTTAAATAGAAGTGCTGTTTTATTGTGATAACCTTAACGTTTTTAGGCTTTTCTGTTTTTTAACTTTGAGTATTGCTAAATTAATAATCAATATATCATGAGAAAGAAAACATTAAAATTAGGATTAGGTAAGTTAAAAATTTCCAACTTAAGCAATTTAGATGCTATTAAAGCAGGAAACGGAGGTCACAGTGAAGAAAGTACGTGTATAGAGTCGCTCACATTTGCTATAGACCTTTGTTGTGACTCTGATGGCTGCGGAAGAGGAGGATTTTAAAAATACGTAGTTGTAACTATTCACATCGTGTGAGTATTGCAACGATCTTTATATACATCAGCGTGAAAAGACTGTCGGTAGATGGTCTTTTTGATTTTTTTAAGAACGCTTATGTATTAAAAATCATAAAAATATAAATATCAAGTGTTTGGAATGCATTTTGAGCTATTTTCTTTGAAAAAAATCGCGAAATTTTTCGAAGAAAATTAATATTAACATTAACATTCGATTATTATGAAAAAGCAAACATTAACATTAAAGTTAAATTTAAAAAAACAAAGCATCTCTGACTTAAACGCTTTAAGAGGTGGAGGTAAAAACATCACCGATATAGATAGCTACTGGGAGATCTGTTCAGATCCTAATCCATACCGTACAATTCTTGAAAACGGAACTTGTGCATTTGGTTGTAACACAGCAGATTTTACTGTAAATGGAGTAACTTGCTAGTAAAAAGTATAAACTTGAACAAAAAAGGATCGTCAATTTTGACGATCCTTTTTTATGAATTTGCGTTATTATACGACTGTAAATTTCTTGTCATCTTTATTCTTACAATTTATGAATCTAGAGTATTGATCCTGTTTTTAAAGTATTACATTTTGTATCATTATGTAAATCTTAAACAACTAAAAATCATGAAAAAACAAAAATTAAAATTAGGATTAAACAAAGTGGAGGTTTCAAATTTGTCAAATATAAAAGGTGGACAGTTTGAAATATACACGGTTAGTAAAAATTTTTTAGATATTTGTTGTAATATTTTTAATACAGGAGATGAGTGTATCTATGATACTATAGTTGCAACATGTCATTCAATGCGTCCAAATTGTGATGGTTATTCGGATGATTGCCCATACACACATACATCTTGCTAGTAGCTTTTATCTAAAAACTAGAAACAAAAAAGGATCGTCCATTGGACGATCCTTTTCTATATAAAACACATTTGTGTAATTT
>CAZHSA010000195.1:0-7381 GCA_964535135.1 uncultured Kordia sp. | reverse complement strand
CTTCCTGCTGAATAAACTGTACTTCGTATAAGTTTTTGTAGTATCCGTTGTCAATTTGTAATAACTCGTCGTGTGAACCTTTTTCGACAATTTTACCAGCATCCATCACTATAATCGTATCTGCTTTTTTGATCGTTGCCAATCGGTGCGCAATGACAATTGACGTTCGCCCTTTGGTAATGGTATCGGTAGCGTTTTGTATGAGTTGTTCCGAATAGGAATCGACAGACGAAGTGGCTTCATCCAAAATTAATATTCTAGGGTTGGTGACAAATGCACGTAAGAATGAAATGAGTTGTCGCTGTCCCGAAGAAAGCATGCCACCACGTTCTTTTACGTTGTATTCGTAGTTGTTAGGCAAACTCATGATGAATTCGTGTACGCCAATTTGTTTCGCCGCTTTTTCAACCGTTTCACGACTGATCGCTGGATTTTGTAAGGTAATATTGTTGAGAATTGTATCTGCAAATAAGAAAACATCTTGCAATACGACCGCAATTTTTTCGCGCAAAGCTGCCAATTTCACATCTTTAATATCAATACCATCAATCGCAATGGTTCCTGCATCTATTTCGTAAAAACGATTCAGCAAGTTGATAATGGTAGATTTTCCTGCTCCTGTAGCACCCACAATAGCAACAGTTTCTCCTTGTTGTACATCGAACGAAATTCCGTGCAACACTTCTTCACCTTTAACATACGAAAAACGCACATCTTTGAAGGTTAAATTTCCTTTGATGTCTAACGAAGTAGTTTCTCCTGCATCTTCAATTTGACTATCCGTGTCTAAAATGTCAAAAATACGTCCTGCCGCAACCATTCCCATTTGCAACGTATTGAATTTATCTGCTATTTGTCGCAAAGGTCTAAACAACATACCAATCATCATGATGAATGCCAACACATTTCCTAATTCGACAGTACCATTTGTTCCTAATTCCGTCGTAACTACTGTTGCTGACATCAATCCGCCATACCAAACAATTAAACCAACGGCAATGGAGTTTGCCAAATCGGGAATTGGAAAGAAAATAGAGTTGTACCAAATCGTTTTTAACCAACCTTTTTTATGCTTCTCGTTGATTTCTTTAAAGTTGTTGTATTCTGTTTCTTCTCTTGAGAATAATTGTACGATCTTCATTCCTGTCACACGTTCTTGCACAAAGGAATTGAGATTGGAAATTTGCGCACGTACTTCTTCAAAGGCAGATTTCATCGCTTTTTGAAAGACACGTGTCGCGTAGATGATTAATGGTAAAATTGCAAAAACAATTAACGATAATTTCCAACTTAACCACAACATTACACCCATGACTACAAGCATTTTCAACAAATCTGCAATAATGACAAATAACCCTTGACTGAAGATACTGGCAATAGTTTCAATATCACTCACAGCTCTTGTGACCAAACGTCCTACCGAAGATTTGTCGTAATATGCCATCTTGAAACGCAGCATGTGATTGAATAATTTTTTTCGAATGTCTTTTATGATACTTTGTCCAAGCCAATTTGCATAGAACACGAATAAGAATTGAAAAATTACTTCCAACAATAAAACGCCCAACATAAATAAGATATATATGAGCAAACCTTCTTTGTCTTTAGTTACAATATAATCGTCCACCGTAATTTTTAGTAAAACAGGACGTGCCACCGCAAACACTGACAGCAATACGGCTGCGATTGCTACAAAATATAAGGTGAGTCTGTAGGGATTTGTATAGGTCAATAAACGTTTAAAAAGACCAAAATCAAATACTTTTCCTGTTACTTTAGCCATTGATTGTAAAGGTTTCTGTTGGGTATGTTACCGCGGTTAAATATAAAGCTTTTCCAGGTACCGAAGTACCTGCGTTGTTTCGATCTCTCGATTCTATAATTTGTTTAAATTCTGCAATGGTTAGCTTCCCCATTCCTACTTCTAATAGTGTTCCTACAATAGCGCGCACCATGTTTCTAAGGAAGCGATCGGCGCGAATGGTGAATACCAATAGTTCATTTTTTTGTTCCCAAACGGCTTTTTCAATTTTACAGATATAGGTTTTTACATCTGTATGAGTTTTAGAAAAACATTTAAAATCGTCATAGTGAAACAATTCTTGTGCCGCTTCGTTCATCAAAGACACATTTAACGGCTTAAAAACCGTGTGTGCAGATTGATTGTGAAAGGGATTTTTTTGTGTGACAATCCAATACTCATACGTTCTACCTGTAGCATCAAATCGCGCATGTGCTGTTGTTTGAACGCGATGAATTCCCTGAATGGCAACATCTTTTGGTAAAAACGAATTCAATTTCAATGTTAAAACTGCTTGATCAAACTCGATTTCCGTATCAAAATGCGCATACATTTGCTTGGCATGTACGCCAGCATCGGTTCGTCCTGCGCCAACAATTGCAATTTCTGATCGCAATAAAATAGACAAGGCTTTTTCAATAACTTCTTGTACCGAAATGGCGTTTGGCTGATTTTGCCAACCGTGATATTTTTTGCCATTATAAGAAAGTTCAATGAAGTATCTCAAGGTAATATTTGCTACTTTTGTTTCAGACTTACAAAGATAAGTTTTAATTCATTAGTTTGCGCGAATTCACATTTATTTAGCAAAGTTTTAAATGCTCATCAAAATTTAATTATGCTGAAGTTTCGTTGAACGTTTTAAACATGAATTTCGCATACATATCTAATGATTCTTTTTACTAAAATAATTTCATGAAGAAAATTTTACTGTTATCCGACACCCATAGTCATATAGACGATCAAATTTTAAAGCATGTTAACTATGCAGATGAAGTATGGCATGCGGGCGATATTGGCGATTTGTCTGTGACAGATACAATTCAGAAATTAAAACCCTTGCGTGGTGTGTATGGAAATATTGATAATGATCAAGCGCGCATGGAATTTCCGGAACACAATCGTTTTATGTGTGAAGATGTTGATGTGTGGATCACGCATATTGGTGGTTACCCGCATAAGTATAATGTGCGTGTGCGCGATGAAATTCGTCAAAATCCGCCACAGTTGTTTATTTGCGGACATTCGCATATTTTGAAAGTGATGTTTGATAAGAAGTTAAACTTACTTCACATGAATCCTGGCGCCTGCGGAAAGCATGGTTTTCATAAGGTACGAACCATGCTTCGTTTTGTCATTGATAAAGAAAAAATCAAAGATTTAGAAATTATTGAGTTAGCAAATCGGTATTAGTATCGCTTTGTAAATATTCTGCAACTACAAAATCGCCCCAATCTGCAATTGCTTTGATTAAAGGAATGAGCGTTTTCCCAAAGTCTGTAAGTGAATATTCTACTTTTAGCGGTGGTTTTGACGTGTATACTTTCCGTTTGATCAATTTGTCTTCTTCTAATGCTTTTAATTGTAAACTCAGCGTACGTTCGGTTACGGATGGCATCAATTTGCGCAATTCGTTGTAGCGTAACGTATCTTCTATCAAATAAAAAAGAATAACTGTTTTCCACTTTCCTCCAATAATTCCCATCGTTAAACTGGTACAACACGGATATTCTTTTCCGCTATATGTATATGTTTTTGGTGTCTTATTTTCCATAATTTACTACTATCCTTTTTGACCGTTATTGCAAAGATATAAAACTATAGTTACTTTTGTTACTATAAAAATTATAGTTTAATTTAAAAATATATAGAATGAGTTTTTTAACAGCAATGCAACAACGATATACGACTAAAAAATACAATCCTTCAAAGAAGATTGCTTCTGACCAGAAAGAAGCTTTGAAAGAAATTTTACGTTTAAGTCCTTCCTCTATCAACAGTCAGCCGTGGAAATTTACATTTGTTTCAGATGCAGATACTAAAGAAAAATTATCAAAAGTTTCTTGGTTGAATACTGAAAAAGTAATCGAAAGTGATACGGTAGTTGTGTTTAGCAGAATTGATGATACAACCTTGTTTGAAGCACAAATTGAAGCAACATTACCAAAAGGCGCAGTTGATTATTACAAGGAATTCATTAAACCAAAACCTGATGCAGAAATTAAAGCATGGTTTGACAAGCAAGTGTATTTGTCGTTAGGAATTTTGTTGAGCGCATGCGCGGAAATGGGCATTGACTCTACGCCGATGGAAGGTATTGAACCTGATAATTACGATGCGATTTTGGGAATTGAAAATTATAAAACCCTTGCTGCTGTTGCCATTGGATATCGTGATGATACCGACAGAAACCAACCAAGTAACAATCCAAAATCACGAAGAGATTTAGAAGACGTAGTAGCTACTATTTAGAAATTGTATAAAATGAACATAAAAAAACCTCAGTATTTCACTGAGGTTTGTATTGTTTAGTAGGTAGAATGCCGTTAACTTAATCCGCTTAGAACCGCATTTGAATACGCTTCAGGATCATTTCCACATTTTTGAATATCGTCATATAACCAGATGAATCCACCTGTGATTTTATCTTTTTTCCACTTTGTGAATTGACTTTGTATTTGTTTTGGATCCATTCCTTGTGTACAGCCATCTCCGTTTTTACACCACAATCCTGGATCTACAAAACCAGGTGCGTCAAATCCTTTGCCCATGGCTAGTTGTAAAGGATCTATCCAGTCTTTTTTCACTCTTCCAATATTATATGCGCCACCTGCATAGCATTGCAAATTAAAACCTGTTACCAATCCTGGATTTGTTGCTTCTAAAGATTTTAAACAGTTGATCCAAAATGGACTGTTTGTATATGGACAAAATGTAATTTCTTCGAATCCAATTGCTGCCAACATACGGCTAAATCTTGTAATAGTATTGATATTGTAGTTTCCTTCATCATCATAATCAATGCCATCAATCGCAGGAATCACGTGACGTAACGTTTCAAAGTTTCTATACAAAACACTTGAAGGACCAGCGCCTTGTGTATTAAGTAAATTCATGATATGGTAGAAGTCATTGGTTTCCCAACCACCGATGGAAAATAAAATTCTGTTGACGCTTCCACCTTCTTTTACTGCTTCTAGTTGTTCTCCCCAAGAATGATCGCCCACATACTGACCGTCAGTTATGATAAGTGTATCATTATATGCTAAATCGCCATTAGGTCGCACATGTAGTGCCCAACAAACTACTGTTGTAAATCCTGATGCTTTAATTGTTGGTAGTGCAGAGTTGTCACCTGGATAAAAAGGTCCGCCTCCATAAATTGATGCTGTAAGTCCCATAATTAATTTGTATGTTAGGTTAATAAGTTTTGTTTTGTAAACTTACAATCGTTTTGATGGATATTTTAACGTGTTTTTGTTGATTTTCAGATGCACGTATTTTCACTTGGTATTTAATGTAGTGAAAGATTGACATAAAAAAACTCCAAAGTTTTGACACTTTGGAGTTTTTACGCACTAAGATTACTAAGATGTTAGGTTTATCGTAAACGATCTACAGATTTTACAAGGTCTTCATCCTTTTTAATTGCTCGGTTTGCGAGCACTAATAAAACGATAGAAATAATAGGAAGAATAACCCCAATACCTTTCTCTGAGATGTTTTCCATCTCTCCAGATAAATTTAGCATTCGATATACAAATATCCCTAATAAAATAAGGTGAAATAAGATGTTGAAACGATTCAACACAAATTGTAATTTTCTATTTTTAAATAAAAAGATCGTGACTAAAGCCAACACAGCAGAACCGAAGAATAATCCCATATATAATGAATCATCTTTTACAAAAACATCGCCTGCTTTTTCTAGTGTGTATAAATTGAATACAAATGATAATCCGCCAGCTACAATAGCGGCTAATATCATGTATAATGTTTGTATTCTTTGAATCATATCTTAAAATTGGATCACAAAAATAATAGTTCTTTTCATAAAATACTATTTTGTTTATTAAAATAAATTTGTATTATTGCATAGATAATACTTAATCTATTGTTACTAATAGATTTACACACTTCTTACGAGTACTATCACTCATTTTTTCACAAAACAATTCATTACAAGCCAATACATGTTAGAAATTTCAGAATTAAAAAGTAAAAAGCTCCCCGAATTACAGGAAATAGCCAAAACCTTAGCTGTTCCAAAATATAGAACATTAAAGAAATTAGACTTAATATATAAAATACTAGATCTTCAAGCTAGTAATCCTGAGTCTGTTGCACCAATTACGAAAGCTGAACCAAAATCAGAAGAATCTGTACCCAAACGAAAGCGTATTAAGAGAGAACCCAATCAAAGAAGTGAAAAACCAGCTTCTCCACCGCAAGCAACTCCTCCGCAGAAAAAACCAGCTCCACATGCTGTAGAAAAATCTAACACACAGGCTCCTAAACAAAATAAACCAACTCCACCAGCACGTAAAACAACTGATAAGAATCAAAAAAATACGCCTCAGGCTAAAAAAGAAGATTCAAAGAAAGCTGGAAACGAAACTTCGGATACTACTAAAAGTAATAACAATTCGAATTCAAACAATACAAACAACAGCAACAACAATTCGAATAAACAACAAAACAAAAATAAGAAAGATCATTCGCAACAAAACAACAAGCACAAGAAAGATCATTCACAAAAAAATAACGGAAATAAAGACCAGCGTAATCGCTATCGTGAGCCAGATTTTGAATTTGACGGTATTATTGAAAGTGAAGGTGTTTTAGACATCATGCAAGATGGATATGGTTTTTTACGTTCATCTGACTATAATTATTTATCGTCTCCAGATGATATTTATGTATCGCAATCACAAATTCGCTTGTTCGGATTAAAAACTGGAGATACCGTATTGGGAATTGTTCGCCCACCAAAAGAAGGCGAAAAGTATTTTCCTTTAATTAAGGTGAGTAAAATTAATGGATTGGATCCTCAAGTAGTGCGCGATCGTGTCGCTTTTGAGCATTTAACACCGTTATTCCCAGATGAAAAATTCAATATTGCAGAACGTCAAAGTACAATGTCAACGCGTATTATGGATTTATTTTCTCCTATCGGGAAAGGACAAAGAGGTATGATTGTTTCGCAACCAAAAACAGGTAAAACCATGTTATTGAAAGATGTGGCGAATGCAATTGCAGCCAATCATCCTGAAGTATATCAGATCATTTTACTGATTGATGAACGCCCGGAAGAAGTTACCGATATGCAACGTAATGTGAAAGGTGAAGTAATTGCTTCTACATTTGACAAAGAAGCTTCTGATCACGTAAAAGTGGCAAATATCGTTTTAGAAAAAGCAAAACGTTTGGTTGAATGTGGACACGATGTTGTAATTCTGTTAGACTCTATCACACGATTAGCAAGAGCTTATAATACGGTACAACCTGCTTCTGGAAAAATATTAAGTGGTGGTGTGGATGCCAATGCCCTACACAAACCAAAACGTTTCTTTGGTGCGG
>CAZHSA010000194.1:0-7424 GCA_964535135.1 uncultured Kordia sp. | reverse complement strand
CATGATTGGCGCCAACGTATCTAATAAATGCTTCATTATTTGTTAGTCGCATGTGCATAATATCGCGTCTTCCCGCAGTATCTACTAAGGTATTTGAAATATTATTTTCTTGCAAAAGATAATATAATTCGTTTGCTACTTTTTCATCATTAAACCAATCTGTATGACGAAATTCCATCGTTAGCGGGACTTCTTTTGGCCAGAATTCTGCAAATTTCACCACTTTGTCAAAATCTTTTGGAGAAAAGTTAGTGTGCATTTGTAAAAAGATCGTTCCGAGTTTTTCTCGTAAATGTGAAGCGTGATACACATATTGATCAACCAATGCTTCTGTGGCTTGCAAACGCTTCCAATGGCTTATTTCTTGATTGATTTTAGGGAAAAACTTAAAACCTTCGGGTGTTTTATCGCGCCATTTTTCAAACTGTTCAGCAGGAAATTTTCGGTAGAATGTTGCATTGAGTTCTATCGAATTAAATTGCGAAGAATAATATTGCAATTCATCTTTCGTTCCGCGCGGATAAAATCCTTTTAAATCTTGCCGATTCCACTTTGCACAACCAACATAAATAGACGGTGTTGAGTCATTTTTATACTGTTGCAATACCACTTCTGTTTCAGGATGATCTTTTGGGAATGTAAAATCAATTTGTTCAGGATTGGTAACTTTTCCAAATTTCATTAGTCGCTTTTTTATAGACTATAAAAATACGGAATTCTAACAGGAAATTTGAATTTATAGCTTGTTTTCGCATTGTTGATAAAATAGTTAACAAGTTGTTTATAACCTGTTGAAGATGAGCATCTATTATCTCTAAATTTAATAAAATTTTAGTGTTATGAACGATCGAGAAAATGATTTAATCAAAGCGCGTCCGCAGATTTCTCCGAAATCCATTTCTGAAAATATGTCTAAAGACGAGCGTTTTCAAAATTCCACACTTCGTCCAATTATCAAACTTCAAAGTCCCTTACTGATTGCTGCATTTCGAAATTACATCACCAAACGAAAGAATGTTTTTTACGATTTATCCGTACCGAAACGTTTGTTGTATATCGAAAATGCCATTCAAAAAGATATGAAGTTCCGTAACTCCCTAAAAGGAATGATTATCGGGCAATTTACTTTACAAGAATATCATGAGTATATTCAAAATTCGTCTCCGCTAAATAAACGCATGATGAATATTGTGGTAGAACGACTGAAAGACAATGTGTTACTTTTTGAAAAAGACATTATGTTTACAGCTGTCATCTAAAATACCCACAGATATACATTTGTAGTACATTTTCAATATCTTTGTAACGTATTAATTAAAGATAAGTTATGAAGCGATTTTTTATGGTATTTGTGGTGATTTTTTGCATAATTTTCAGTTCCTGCAATTTGATTAGAAATCAAGTTCCTGCGGATGGTTCACGAAATGTAACGCTAAAAAATAATACCGTAACAATTGATTATTGGTTGGGTTCTAATCCTGAAGCTGATGATAAAGACACGTATCAATTGTATATTAAAGGCGATTCGTTAACCAATTTCAAGCCCATATTCAAAAGCATTTTAGCAACTACGCACGATGTTACAAATGTGCAGACACTTACGGTGTATACTGATACCATTTTCAATGAAAAAGACGTCGCACTCGCAAATACGAACATTTTAGGCGCACAGGTTCATTATTTAGAAGATACACATTTAAAAACGCAAGTATTTAAAAACGTGAACAATCAATTGAATGAAATTCAAGAATTAAGTTCGTTTGTAGATTCTTTTTCCACTAATGACGTTCATGATACTTCCAAAATATTCAACGCAAATGCGTACAGTGTATTTATCTTTGTAAACATGAATGCTCCAAACAAATACGAGACAGGAAAATCCAACTATGATAAAAACTTAGCGGATTATAAACTTAAGCACTAATAACTACTCCTCTATCAACGAAACACCGTTCAAATCGGTCGTTAGAATTTCGCTCATATAATTAAAAAATGGGCGAATTGCTTTAAAATCAGCACTTAATTGCTCCATAAAGTCAGAAGAAGTGACTTCTTTATCGGTATATTTTTTTGTGAAAATAAATTGTTTTTTCTTGATTAAATCAATCGCTGCATGTTCTTTGCTAAAGCCTTTTGGTGAAGTTTTCACTTCGTCTCCTTCCAAATTTCCCCAAACATTTTTGAAACTTTCCTTGTTGATGATTTCTCGAATTTCTTGGTCATCCATCTCAAATTCCTTACGAATTCGCAGTAAATCATCTTTATTCGGATCCCAAAAACCAGTTGCAATAAACGATTCATTATTCGGTTTAATTTGCACATAATAACCACCGCGCAATTTTGGTTTTACTCTATGAAAACTTCCTGCAAAATGTGTCTTATACGGCGTTTTATCTTTCGAAAAACGAACATCTCTATACACACGAAACACTTTTACCTTATCAATTTGGTCATGTTTATTTAAAAATTCGCCTAATTGATTAAAAAACTGCTTTATCTCGCGTTCAATTTCTTTAAACTCGTTCTTATTTTCGGTAAACCATTCACGGTTATTATTCTTTTGTAGTCTTTTCAAAAAAGAAAACGCTTCTCTTGGGATGGTTTCGTTCATGGGTGATTATTTTTCACTAAAATACAAAATAATCTATGACACAGAAAATCATTTTAATATGCCGATGGCGGATGTTTAAAAACTGCATAAATCGCTGCAATTAAAAAGGCAGAAAGCAATACAAATAACACAATACCAAATCCGGAAGCCACAAGAATGGCTCCAGCCGTAGCATAGCTGTCTTCATAATAATCTTTCTTAATTTCAGCTACTTTTTCATCAGTTCGATAGCGAATCCATAAGTATATATAACCGATCAAAAAATAAATGGGACGTAATAGATTCATTTTGTCAAAATACTAAAAAATAATAAATTCAAAAAAATTACGCTTCTATATAAGATGACATTCTATTTTTCCAATATACACTTTCCTCCCATCGTTTTTCCGTCGCATACTGTGTGACAAGCTTTTCCATGTAAGCGCCAAATGCATTTTCAACAACATACCGATATCCATAAAGTGCTTCTTCTTTTCCGTTTAGGAAATCTACCACAGCATGTCCACCGTAAAATCCAGAAGCCAATGCAGAAGTTATTCCGTATGAGGAAATAGGATCGTACGAATACGCAGCATCGCCAACAGCCAACCAGTTTTTTCCAAACGGAATTTGCAGACAATTTGTACCTGCAGGCATCAATTTAACGGTTTCAATATCTATTTTTTCTATTCTTTTGGAAAGATGTAGCGTTTTACGGAATTCATCCTGTAGAAATGTTGTTGTATGTGCTTTTGTGGGAAGTAATTCTTGCAACGTAAAAAACATCATTGTAACGTCACTTTCCGAATACGGCGCAACATACCACCAACCATTTTCGGTAGCTTCTACCATAATTTCATGTGGTATTTTTGTTTGAAGCTTTACATGAAACGTCAACGCGAATTGTGTGTCTAGATTTTCTTTATGAACATTAAAATGTCTACATACCGAAGCTTTTCGGCCTGTAGCATCAATAATAAAATCGCTTGTAAGTGTGGTATTTATGTTTGAATTTTCAATGATCGCTTTAATTCTTGTTCCTTCAGAAACTACTTTTTTCAACTTGAAACCATTGTAAAATCCTTGATCCGTCTGTTGGTAAAGTGCTTGTAATTGTGTTTCAAAGTACAATCGGTCTAACAAAAAACCATGTCCCATTCGATCTGCAATAAATTCTTTTTGCTCTAAACGTTCGTTTCCCCAACAACTTTTATTTCCATAATATACCGCATGTCGTTCATGTTCAACCAAGGACAAAATTCCCAATTGTTTCAACAAAGGCTTGGCATTTGGCGGAATGGCTTCACCAGCTTTACGAACAGGTGTTGTATGTGCTTCCACTACACAACAGCGAATTCCTCTAGCATGCAAGGTTAAAGCGGTGGCGATTCCTGCAGGTCCGCCACCGACAATAATTACTTGATATGTATGTTTATCGTTCTCCACGAGAAACTCTTCTTCTTTTACGTGTACTTTTTTGTGAATGTGAAGCTGCTTTTGCAACACGAGCGCCATCATCTAAAATAACAGTTGGTGCAGCTGCTTTCATTAATTTTGCTCTTTCATCACCTGTAATGGTTTCTGCGGCAACAACTTGATCGTATGTTGGATCGTGTTCCCCGAATTTACGTCCTGTTTCTTTCCAAACAATAGTTGGCAAGAAACCTTCTGCATTTTCAACGTCACTTTCCGTCTTTGCAATAATTCCCAATTCGTGCCACTCCGAAATCATGTGATTGATTTTAGTTTGATACACAGAACCTAAATCGCGCAGCCAATCTTGACGATAGTCAAAATGTTTTAAGCGTTGCGCTATGTTTAAATTAGGCGTTTCTATACTACGTTTGTAGCCATCTTCACTTAATACCTGATTTGGTACGCGTGCTGCCCAAAATGATGGCAATGGTAAGTATAATGTAAGATCGTAACCCGATAAACAACTTGCTTCATCCGTTTGCCACGGAACTCCCAACCAACGTGTTAACGAACCTGGACCGCTTTTCGCTAAAGGTCCATCTTTGTCCATACCATTAGCATCTTTAAGTGTTACTTTACCCAAAACGATGGATGGTGATAGTAAAGGTCCAAAATCTAAATCGGTGGCTTCTCCTTCTGCAACAACGTTAAGTCTGTATGGCTTTTTCCACATTTGCTTCACGCGCATTGGCCACGTAAGTTCAATTCCTGGATGAAATGGGCCGCCCAAACATTCTTCCATTGGTGCTTGATTGAGGGCATTTACTTGCTCCGCAGGCGATAATTTATCAAACGGGACATATTGTTTCGGCTCTCCCGTAGTAAAATTACCCTTTGCCCATTCTTGCAAACGTGCATATTGAATTCGTGTAATTGGTAAATCGACAATGGCAATATTTTCATATTCGCCAAAACCATCACCATAAAACGGTGGAACTTTTGCAGGTTCATAAGTATTCGATGCTGGATCACGAAACCATGCAAAGATACGTTCACGCAACGCTTTGTGTTCTTCTGAAGGAGTTTCCAGTTTTTGTTTTAGTGCAGGATCTGTAAAATCGGATGGAGAATTTTTCCCGAATAACATAAAAAATCCTTGATTTACCCATTGCGTATCAGTCATACGCTCAAACATTGGATAAATGTGCTCGTAAAAAACAACGCCTTCTTTGGCTGGATCAGGATAATTCATTTCACGAATAAACAAGTCTTGTACGACATCATTCATTGTAACAACTCCATACAGTCCAGGTCCAAAATTTGGTGGCGTAACCGCTACATTTGCAGGTTCTGCATCAAATTCTTTTCCATCAATAATTACCGTTGCACGTACAACGCCATCACAGGTATCATCATGCCAACCTTCATTATTTGCAAAGGTAATAGCTGGTTTATTTTTTCTTGAAGCCGATTTACCATCTCCACCAAAAAAGAGTAATCTACCTTCTTCATCCGTTTCTACATGACCTAGTTTTACTTTTTTACCGAAAAATTCGCCATCATCAAAGTTATATGCATCACCTTTTTCATTGGTTCCGCTAATGTTCACAGCTGTAGGTGTAATGGCAAGTTGTGCTCTGTCATCGTCTGTAATGTCAGCATTTCTGTAGGCAGAAGGAATTCCCGCGTCAGGTATGTCAAGCGCATTGTTAAACATGTACCAAGCAGCTTTTACATTTGCTACTTGAATTCGCCAATGGATATTGCTGGTTTGTGTTTCTGTAATTTCGCCTAAAACCGTATCATTTTCGCCCAAGGCATAGATTCGGAAACGCGCAACTTGTTTCTTTACACGTCCGTCTCCGTCTTTATAACCTCCTTTTGGCGTGATTTCTACACCTGGAATATCTGGTGCAAAAAAGTATTCATCTGAGTTTCCAATACGTGCAATTCCAATTGGAGGATAAATTGCCACGCTTTTAATTTCGTTTGTGTTCATGGTTTTTGTATTGGTTAGGGTTTGTATTCTAAAAGTATCGAATTTAATTGTATTTTGTATGATTATCAATGCGTAATTGTACGTGATTTTTTAAATCCTTATTACAACTGTGTATCCGAAAAATGGTTGTACATTTGAACTTTCACACAGAAATGAGGTTTTACCATAAAGATTGTCATTTCACAAACAATTTTTATGTCATTCAAATCATTAGGATTATCTGATGCATTATTACGTGCTATCAGCAAAAAAGGCTACACTACGCCTTCTCCAATTCAAGCAAAAGCAATTCCGTTAGTTTTAGAGCGCAAAGATGTATTAGCATCTGCACAAACAGGAACAGGAAAAACAGCAGGTTTTACTTTGCCAATGCTACAATTATTATCACAAGAACCACCTTTGCGAAGACGACCAATCAGAGCATTGATTTTAACGCCTACGCGAGAATTGGCTGCGCAAGTATATGCCAACGTTCAGGAATATAGTACCTTTTTAGATATTAGATCTACCGTAATTTTTGGTGGCGTTAACGCGAAACCACAGATTAGAACGTTACGAAATGGAGTTGATATTTTGGTAGCAACACCAGGAAGATTACTCGATTTGCATAGTCAGAAAGCATTATCACTCGCAAAAGTAGAAATGCTAGTGTTGGATGAAGCAGATAGAATGTTAGATATGGGATTTTTGCGCGATATTAAACGTGTGATTGAACTCGTGCCGAAACGAAGACAGAATTTGTTGTTTTCGGCAACATTTTCAAAAGATATTAAGAAGTTAGCAAACAGTATTTTACATCATCCAGTTCTAGTAGAAGCGACTCCTGAAAATACTACCGCAGAAAAAGTAAATCAGAAAGTTTATAAGGTTGATAAGCCTCAAAAAACAGCTTTGCTGATTAAATTGATTTCTGAAGGCAATTGGAGTCAAGTTTTAGTTTTTACACGCACCAAACACGGCGCAAACCGATTGACAAAGAAGTTGATTGCTAAGAATATTAGTGCAGCGGCTATTCATGGAAATAAAACCCAGAATGCCCGTACCAAAGCGCTTGGCGGCTTTAAGAAAGGTAATATTCGAATTTTAGTAGCGACTGACATTGCTGCACGTGGTTTGGATATTCCGTTGTTGCCATATGTGATTAATTATGAATTGCCCAATGTTCCTGAAGATTATGTGCATAGAATTGGTCGTACAGGTCGTGCAGGCGCCAGCGGAGAAGCCATTTCGTTAGTTTCTGCGGAAGAATACGAATACGTTCAAGGAATTGAAAAGTTGTTAGGAGAAAAACTAGTTGCAGAAGAGATTGAAGGTTTTGAAGCGGATCCGAATTATACGCCACCGCCAAAACAGCAACGTCCACAACGATCGCGGAAGAAGTCCAATACATCGCAAAGAGACAATTCTGGCGGAAGCCAA
>CAZHSA010000193.1:0-7480 GCA_964535135.1 uncultured Kordia sp. | reverse complement strand
TTTTCGTTTTCTTTGTTTGCCCAAAGAAAAGAAACAAAAGAAAAGGCACTTTTAGTTCATGCATTCTTATTTTAAATTAAGGTATTCATGAATGTAAACATTTCCAGAGGTGTTTTTCTAAATTTCTTCCAAGGCTTCAGAAATTTTTAACGAAAAATCCCTGCTACACTGCGGAAAAGAAGAAGGCTCTGTTAATTTTCATATCAAATTCGTATTAAATTAAAAAGATAAACTACTACTGAAATCACACAAAAAAAAGATAAAAAGCTGCAACTATTGTACATGAATGGTTTGAAGTTTGTGTATCTTGAAAACATTACCATAAAATCATATTTACACACTTATGAAACGACTCATTTCAGAAATTTTTCAAATTTTTATAGGAATCATATTGGCGAGTATTGGCTTGAAAATGTTTCTCCTTCCCAACGGTTTCTTAGATGGTGGCGTTACTGGAATTGCCATTTTGTTAAGTGAATTATTTCCTGTAAATATTTCAGTCGTTTTATTAATTGTAAGTATCCCTTTTTTAGCGTTAGCTTGGTTTACCTTGACAAAACGAATCTTTCTCAAATCCATTTTTGCCATTGTCGGATTGGCCGTTTTTATTCACTTTGAAAACTTTACTTCCGTTACAGAAGACAAACTACTAATTGCCATATTTGGCGGATTGTTTCTCGGTGCCGGCATTGGATTGAGTATTAAAAATGGTGCTGTGTTAGATGGTTCTGAAATTTTAGGAATCTTTATCAACGATCGTTTGGGCATTAGTATTGGGAAAGTCATTTTGGGTTTTAACGCAATACTATTTAGCTTAACGGCTTTACTCCTTTCGGTAGAAATTGCCATGTACTCCATTCTCACCTTTTTAGTCACAGCAAAAATCATCGACCTTATGATTGAAGGTTTTGAAGATTATGTAGGATTGATGATTGTCTCCGAAAACTATGTAGAAATTGAAGAAGAATTGATCAAAGTTGTCGGTACTGGAATGACACTTTACAAAGGTGCGCGCGGTTATGGAAAACGCGGTTCGCAATCGGAAAAAGACATCATTCACACGGTTGTCAATCGAATTGATATTCGACGTACGTATAATTTGATTGACAAAATTGATCCGAACGCGTTCATTATTGAATTTGACGTCAATAATATAAAAGGCGGAATTTTAACCAAATATTTGACCACAGAAGGCTTTAAAAAATTATCGCCTGCATTATACAAATCGCAAGAAAAAGACACAAAAAAAGCTTCTAAAACTTCCCCCGAGAAAAAGCAACCATGACTACAATTACTATTAAAAAAGGAGAAATCATTCAGCAAAGTGGCGCGTTAAATTCAAAAATTTACTTTGTAAAAAGTGGACTCTTACGTGGCTACACAATTGACAAAAAAGGCAAAGAACACATCTTCATTTTCGCGCCTGAAAACTGGACCATTGCCGATTCAAACCCTCCAGAAGTTCCGTGCGAATTATTTATTGATGCGCTGGAAGATTCGATCGTAGCGGTCATTCAAAAAAATCCAGAAGACGAAAAAGAAAATGTAAAACCAATTTTAAAACGATTAGCAGTATTGCAAAAGCGAATTATAATGCTCATGAGCTATTCTGCCAAAGAACGCTATGAACATTTTATAGAAACGTATCCTAACATACTACAACGCGTACCACAAAAAATGATAGCATCGTACTTAGGCATTACGCCCGAAGCTTTAAGCACGATAAAAAATCAAAAATAGGTGAATCTTAATCTACATTAATGCACAATTCGGTTTCGTTTTACATTTTTGTTTCTTAAAACAAACACAATGAAAAACACAGCCATTCTATTAAAAATTGCCGCTATTCTATGGATTATTTGGGGATTAGTTCACATGTTTGCGGGCGGAATTACGATGTATTTTATAGCTTCGGGAGACATTTCAAGCTCCATTTCAGGCATTGCAGACGCGATTGATCCTAGCAGTGTACAAATGGAATATCCTGCAGCTGCCGGCGCTATTATAAGTCAGCACGGATTCAACTTGTTTTGGGTTGGACTTGTTACATTTTTAAGCGCATTTTACATTTGGAAAGGAAATAAAAACGCTATTTTCTTAGCAGCCATTACAGGCGGTTTAACAGATTTAGGCTATTTTATATTTTTAGATCTGGGTGGATTTGTCAAATTTATGCCAGGAACTGTAATGACCATTTTTTCAGGTTCAGCCATTGCTTTAAGTTTTTATGCGTATTTTAAAAAGAAGAAAGAAGCTGCTACCACGTAATTTCTAATTTACTGTGTAAAATTACAAAATTGTATTTTATCGTATGTCTAAAGCGATGAAATACACTACATTTGCGCAAAATTTACACGGTTATGTCTACTTTTCAGGATTTTGACTTATCAACACAGTTGCATTATGCAATTGAAGACTTAGGTTTTACCACACCAACACCGATTCAAGAAGCTTCTTTTTCTGTAATTCGTTCTGGGAAAGATGTGGTAGGAATTGCACAAACGGGAACAGGAAAAACTTTTGCCTATATGTTGCCGCTATTGCGCGATTTACCATTCTCGAAGCAAGTCAATCCGCGAATTTTAGTTTTAGTTCCTACACGCGAATTGGTAATTCAGGTCGTAGAACAAATTGAAGCCTTTGCCAAATATATCAACGTGCGTATTGTTGGTGTATATGGTGGCGTCAATATGAACACACAAGCACAAAGCTTGCAACAAGGCGCAGATATTGTGGTAGCAACGCCTGGACGTTTGTACGACTTGGTATTGAGCAGAGCTTTGCAACTGAAAGCGATCAAAAAGTTAGTAATTGATGAAGTCGATGTAATGTTAGATTTAGGGTTTCGCTTTCAAATTACCAATATCTTTGAATTGCTGCCAGATCAACGACAAAACATCATGTTTTCGGCAACAATGACCGATGATGTAAAAGTTTTGATTGATGATTTCTTTGTTTCTCCGCATACCATTTCTATTGCAGTGAGTGGAACGCCGCTGGATAATATTTCGCAAAGTTGTTACGCTGTTCCTAACTTTTACACAAAAGCAAATTTGTTGACGCACTTACTGAAAGATGCAGAAACCTTTAGCAAAGTGTTGGTTTTTATTACGAATAAACGTTTGGCAGACCGACTCTTTGAATCATTGCAACGCGATTTTGGAGACGATGTTGCGGTGATTCACTCAAACAAAACACAAAATTACAGAATCCGTTCTATTGAAAATTTCAATGCAGGCGAAAATCGAATTTTAGTGGCTACGGATGTAATGGCGCGAGGATTGGATTTGAATATGATTACGCATGTGTTCAACTTTAACACGCCGAATTATCCAGAAAATTACATGCACCGAATTGGTCGTGCAGGTCGTGCGGAAGCGAAAGGAAACGCAATTTTATTCTACACGGAAAAAGAAACCGAATACAAAGAAGCAATTGAAAGCTTGATGAAATATGACATTCCAACATTGGAAATTCCGGAAGAAGTCATCATCTCCACCGAATTGGCACCTGAAGAACAAACACATATTCGCGAACACAACAATCCGCTCAAAACAGAAGGTTTAGATGCTGGTTTTCACGAAAAGAAAGAAAAAAACAAGAAAACTAATCAAGGTGGTTCGTATCGAAGAGAAATCGCAAAAAAATATAAAAAACCTAAAACGAGAGGCGATAAAAATTTTAATCGTAGAAATAAGAAGAAACGCAGATAATTTGTTATTGTGCTCATTCGTCAATTTGATGATTTGCTTTTTTTTGATTCCTGCCTACGCAGGAACGACACTTTGAATTCAATTCACCATTCGTTAGGATTGTCATTCCGCACTTGATGCGGAATCCACTTTTGAAGATTCGTTTTTGTAAAAATTTACACATACTTACATTGATACACTTTCAAATTATCAAATTTTTACATTAAAATCCTTATCTTTCTATTATGAAAACACTTGTGCTCTTTATCGCTTTCTTTACAATACAACTCAGTTTCGGTCAACAAGCTGTTGAAGTAATTGACCAGGAAAATAGAAAATGTCATGAAAATGGCACACCAGCAACAATCAGTACCGTAAAATGTGAAAAAGAAGCGTTGGTTTCTTGGAAGAAACTAATGGAAAAAACATTGCTACAATTAAAAGCAGCTCCGAAAAATACTTCTGCGAAATTACTATTTGATTCCCAAACCCATTGGCTCACTTTTCAAAAAGCAGATTTAGCATTTTTTGCAGCCTTCTACCGTAAACAATACGAAGGTGGCACTATGACCATGGCAGCAATTGCTACACACGAAAAACGACAATTTCGTCAACGAACTATCTATTTATTGGAGTTTTTAGAAGTGTTGCAAGAAGAATAAACGTGTTGAATCAAATACTTAGTATAAAACAAAAAAAAGAGGTTGTCTAAAAAGCTGCAATTTAGTCAAACCGAACTCTTGTGCTGAACTTGATTCAGTATCATTCGATTCCTCATAACAGTTGAAAATCAGCTTCATAAGATTCTGAATCAAGTCCAGAATGACGTATCTTAGAGCTTTTAAGACAGCCTCATCAATTTTTAAGGAGTTGTATCTCCTTTACTCCAACACCAGCATTCTGAATGCGGCAAAGATAAATACGTTGGATAATCTCTTGCGCCTCCTTTAACAACTTCACTAATATTAGAAACTAATTTCTTGTTAAGAAGCAACATTTTTACATTTTTCTTTTTCATAATAAAATGATTTATAGATTAATAATACGCTGAAATTATAATAGTTACGCACCAAAAACAAGAAACACAACATTCGTTTTATAAACCAAAGGTGATTAAAAATCAGTAGTTTCTACCAATCGCCTTTATTTGTAGCGACAATTGCTTATATTTGTAGCACGTGCTGTTTGTATTATGAAATTTTTGGTTAAAAAAATTCAAATCACAAATAGTATAACGTAGATTATAAACCTGCACGTTATGAAGAATATTCAAAAAAACATCAAGCATTTGCGCACGCTCAAAAGTTTCTCCCAAGAACGTTTTGCGGAGGCGTTGGGTTGGTCGCGCTCCATGGTGGGTTCGTACGAAGAAGGTCGTTCTGAACCGCCAATTGATCGCCTTATAGATTTATCTGACTATTTTAAATTGCCGATTGATATTTTGGTCAAAAACGACCTTACACAAGCCAAAGACAGTTCGTTTATGCAAGTGGGAAATCAGCGTTTGCTCTTCCCGATTACGGTAAATGAAGATGATGAAGAACTCATTGAAATTATTCCAACACAAGCGTCTGCAGGGTATTTGGCAGGTTATGCCGATCCTGAATATATTGAACAATTACAAAAAATAAAGTTGCCGTTTTTACCCACAGGAACACACAGAGCATTCCCGATAAAAGGCGATTCCATGTTGCCTGTAAAAGATGGTTCGTACATCGTGGCAAAGTTTGTAGAAGATTTAAGAGATGTAAAAGACGGACGTACTTATATTGTGTTGACTAAAAATGATGGTTTGGTATACAAGCGCGTTTCCAAGCATTTTACAGGACAAGGTTTGTTGCTGAGTAGCGATAACAGAGCATATCAACCCTTTACAGTGCCTATTGAAGATGTATTGGAACTTTGGGAGTTTACCTGCTGCATTAACACGCAAGAATATGATGAAAAAGAATTAAAACTAAGCAGTATTATGGCAATGTTTCGCGAATTGCAAGTAGAATTGGAAGCTGTTCAACGAATGTCATAATTATGCTGAAAGATCAAGCTTATACTATTATTGACGTTGAAACGACGGGACGAACGAATAAAATCACGGAGATTTCTATCTTCAGATTTGATGGCGAAACCATTGTGGATGAATTCACTTCTTTGGTAAATCCGAATGCGTTGATTCCAACACATATTACCGCGCTGACAGGTATTGACAATGCCATGGTGGCAGATGCACCAACGTTTGCTGAAATTGCCGAATCAGTTTTGAGCATTACCAAAGACAGCATTTTTGTGGCGCACAATGTTAATTTTGATTACAACGTAATTCGCAATGAATTTAAAGCAATAGAGGTTGACTTTCGCCGGAAGAAACTCTGTACGGTTCGCTTGTCGCGAAAACTTATTCCTGGCTTACAATCCTACAGTTTGGGAAAATTATGTAAATCGCTTCGTATTCATATCTCCGACAGACACCGTGCACGTGGTGATGCAGCCGCAACCGTTATTTTATTTCAATTGTTGTTAACAAAAGAAGCTTCCGAAGAAACGTTTAAAGCTTTTTTAAAAAAGGAATCCAAAGAAGCGACCTTGCCTCCGCATTTACCAAGCAAAATTTTTGACGAATTACCCAACAAACCTGGCATTTATTACTTTAAAAACAAACGCGGAAAAGTCATTTATGTTGGGAAAGCTAAAAACATTCAAAAACGCGTGTTGGGACATTTCTATAACAAGTCTAAAAAAGAACTCGATTTATGCAGAGAAACGGCAGATATTGATCACGAATTGTCTGGAAGCGAATTGATTGCTTTGCTAATGGAAGATGCCGCCATAAAACACTATTATCCGCAGTACAATGTGGCTTCCAAACGCGTACCAAAACGTTTTGCTATTTTTGAATATGCTGATCGTCGTGGCGTGCGACATTTAGCGATTAATGATGCAAAAGTGATTCAGAATCCGTTGCTTATTTTTTATAACATTCGCGATTGCCGAACCTATTTGGAGCGCTTGTGTATGCAATTTGAGTTGTGTCCGAAATACTGTCATTTGCAGGAAAACGTTCAGGAATGTTCACACTTTATGATTCAGTCGTGCCAAGGAATTTGCAAAAATGAAGAAGCTGTAGAAACCTATAACGAACGTGTACAACAAGCGATTGATCACAGCAAAGAATCTTCACAAAATTTGGTCATTAAACAAACAGGAAGAAATGTAGATGAAGAAGCGTTCATTATGGTCAAAAACGGATTGTATCTAGGTTATGGATTTATCGACAACGATTTACAAATCAATCACGCTGACGAATTGGAACATCATCTCATCAAGCAAAAAGACAATGTGGATGTGCAACGTATTTTGCGGAAGGTTTTGTTGGATGTGCATGTTAGGAGTAGTTTGGTTTTTGGGTGATTTTGATTTTTTTAGGAGAAAAATCTTATATTTAAGTACAATTATTAACAATTACTGAATAATAACAGGTTTTTTTGATTAAAGTTCCTGTTACACACATGTTGGTACCAATAAAAGAAAACTATGACGATAGAAGAAATAATTTTTGAATCTGCACTTTATTCCAAATGGAAAAACACATTTTCATACGAAGAGAATGGTCAGACAAAATATAATACTTTGGATTATGAAATTGAAGAATTCAATGAAAGAGTTGAACTCTATTGTACAGAATGTGAAAATAAAAGAATGTTTGCTCCTGACAAAGGAGTTTACAAAGATGTAGGAATAGTAATAAGTCCACATTACTCAAATGTAAAAATTAAAAACAAAAAGTGTTTCGA
>CAZHSA010000192.1:6223-7491 GCA_964535135.1 uncultured Kordia sp. | reverse complement strand
GATTTTTGCATCACGCCAAGTGGTGTATTTAATGATGTAGAAATCACAGTTGTTCCGCTAGAAGAAGCGCGTCCAGGATTTGATACAGACTATAAAATTATATATGAAAACAAAGGAACCACTACCTTATCTGGAACTGTGAATTTGATGTTTGAAGATGATTATATGGATTTAGTTTCCGCAAATCCAACAGCGAATTCACAAAGTACAGGAAGTCTAAGTTGGAATTATACAAATTTAGCTCCTTTAGAATCGAGAAGTATTTTGTACACGATGAATTTAAACACACCAACTGACGGAACTTTTCCATTGAATGGAGATGACGAATTGACGTTTACTGGAACCATCTCATCTACCGTAACTGACGAAACTCCTGAAGATAATATGATGGTTTTTGAGCAAATTGTAGTCAATTCTTTTGATCCAAATGATAAAACCTGCTTGGAAGGAACTGAAATCACAACTGACAAAGTTGGAGAGTTTGTTCATTATTTAATTCGTTTTGAAAATACAGGAACTGCCAGTGCTATCAATGTGGTTGTAAAAGACGATATTGATGCTGTGAGTTATGATATCAACACGCTAAGTGTCATCGACGGAAGTCATAATTTTATCACAAGAGTTGATGGGCAAGAAGTTGAATTCATTTTTGAGAACATCAATTTGCCTTTTGATGACGCCAATAATGATGGATATGTATTGTTTAAAATAAAGACAAGAACGACCTTAATGGCAACCGATACGTTTATGAATAAAGCTGAAATCTATTTTGATTTTAATGCGCCTATCATCACGAATGATGAAATAACTACCGTTGTTAATCCATTAAGCGTTAATCAAGCAAGTTTAGACGCAACTATGGAAGCCTTTCCAAAACCTACAAGTGAAATTTTATACATTCAAGGCGAAAACCCAATACAAACCATTGATATGTATACGCTTGAAGGAAGATTGATACTTTCAAAGAAGTTTATTGGCAATCAAACTCATGTAGATATTTCTTTGAAAACACTTTCTAAAGGGTTGTATATTTTAAAAGCGACTTCTGAAAAAGGTGTTTTTGTCGATAAGATTATCAAACAGTAAAAACATATTTCAAAACCAAAAAACCACGCTTTCTATAAGACAGCGTGGTTTTTTATATGTTTTTAAATCTAAACTTATTCCGCCATCGTGTGATACACATTTTGGACATCGTCATCTTCTTCCAGCTTTTCTAAAAGCTTTTCAATGTCTGCGGTTTTTTCTTCATCCAATGATTTAGTGGC
>CAZHSA010000192.1:0-6213 GCA_964535135.1 uncultured Kordia sp. | reverse complement strand
CGGAATGCGCTCAAAACCAGAAGATAATATTTCAATTTCTCTATTTTCCAATTCTTTTTGAATCGTTCCAAAGCTTTCAAACGGACCGTATAATAAAATACCATCGTCATCAGCAAAGACTTCTTCTACACCAAAATCTATAAATTCTAATTCCAGTTCTTCAGGATCTTGTCCTTCGGAAGGAATTCGGAAGTTACAGGTATGATCAAACATAAATTCTACCGAACCTTGCGTTCCTAAATTCCCGTCACATTTATTAAAATAGCTGCGTACATTGGCAACTGTTCTGTTGTTGTTATCTGTAGCAGTTTCTACCAAAACGGCAATTCCGTGTGGTCCATAACCTTCAAACAATACTTCTTTAAAATTGTCTGTATTCTTGTCAGATGCTTTCTTGATGGCGCGCTCCACATTGTCTTTTGGCATGTTGGCAGCTTTTGCATTCTGAATCACAGCACGCAACCTAGAGTTCGTTTCAGGATTTGGTCCACCTTCTTTTACAGCCATCACAATGTCTTTCCCAATTCGGGTAAAGGTTTTTGCCATTGCTGACCAGCGTTTCATTTTTCGTGCTTTTCTAAATTCAAATGCTCTTCCCATGGTGCATGTACTTTTTATTTATGGATTACAAATATATAGGATGTATTATTCTTTTGGAATATGTCGGCTTAAAAATTTTGCCGAAGCATCATTCCATTGTTGAATAATTTTAGTTCTTTTTTTGTTTAATTGCTCGTTTGTTTGGTTAAAATCATTAATCGCCTTATTTATTTTATTGACCATACTATTGTATTGATCAATTTCTTTTTTGGTACGATTTTTTGGTTTCTTTTTGTCGATGGCTTCTTTGATCGCGTTGAACTTTTCATTCAACAAGAAAAATTCGAGCATTTTTGGAATTTCATTCTGCGTTTCTTCTAAGTAAAACTCCAACGCCTTTTTAGTAGCTTTTACCAGCGAAAGATCCTCTTTATAGGTAGTAACTGTGTCGATATCTTTCAAACCTTCTTTTGCAAACGTTTGCAAAGCATTCATGTTTTGTTGTATTGCGCTAATATCACTTTTGGACAATCCTTCCAGAAGTAAACTTTCTTGAATATTACTTTTAAAGAAAACCAAATACACGGCGTTTCGATGCTCAAAGACTTCGTTTGAGATTTTCATCTTTTTTCCAAGTTCGGTTTCGGATTCTATGAGTTGAATGTTATTTCTAGCGGCATACGCTTCCAAAGCTGTTTCGTAGGATTCTTGGGCTTCTTGCATGCGTTCATCCACCTTTTTCTGTGCTAAGATATAAGCTTCCATAAAATCGTAGGATTGCTCGGCAACTTCTTTCATGTCTACAATTTTCGCATAATCGTTTTGTAGAATTTTGGTACGCAAATCCATATACGCCAACACTTGTGCTTTATAGTCATCTTCACCTTCAAAAGGTTTGGCGTTTTTAATTTTGATCATGGCACGTTCCAACGATTTAATCAAGCGTTTACGATCGCCTTCAATTCTGCGCGCGCTTTTACTGTGGGCAACCGATTTGGTATATTTCCACATGCTTTTGCTAATCTTTTTATTTTCTTTCCCAATAAAGGCTAAATATTCATTTGGCGCTTTAAAATTTTGTGCCGTTGACGTCTGAAAGACACACACAAATAGCATTACAAAAAGTGTTTTTAAGTAAAGTAATTTCATAAATTTAATTGGTAAGTTGTTGAATATAATCTGAAAGAATGCGATAGGTTTCTTCAATTTCATGATCGGTTTGAATGCTCTTAATCGCATACGAATTCTCTTTGGCTTTGTTTTTATTATAGGCTAAAATTTCTTTGTAGTCTTCTAAATTAACAACTTCAAAAGTTTGATGCGCCATTTCGATGTCGTCTGATTTTTCAAAGATAGTATTGAACCTGTCCATATCTTCTTGAATTCCTTCTACAGATAGCGGTAACACACGTTCACTGTGTAAATAGTTTCTCAGATTTGTGTTGATTTCTTTGATCGTAGTAGACGCTTTATTTTGTGTGATTCTTGCCATACTTTTGGCACGTAAGTCTTCATAAGTTGCCGCTTCAGGAATTTTAAAGTAGATGTTTTTTTGAATGGTATCACTCACAATGACGTTTGCATTTCCATTTTCACCATCTTCAATGCCTGTCAACAAATTTGGAAATTCAATATCTGGACGAATGCCAACCGCTTGATGCGAATTGCCTTTAAAACCATACATTTTTTCAATAGTAATGCGCAAAAAACCTTCTTCACTTTGCAAAGGCATAATTTGTTGAATGGTTCCTTTACCATACGTGCGACTTCCCACAAGAATGGCCCTGTTGTGATCGCGCAATGCAGCCGCAATGAATTCGGAAGCAGAAGCACTTTCGTTATTGATCAAAATTACTAAAGGTTTGGTAAACAATGTACCACGATTCAAGTCCTTGACAATTCGTTTATTATTTTCTTGATCGCGGTAAATGCCCAACGGACCTTTGTCGATAAACATGCCCGCCAAATCAATAGCTTGTTTCATAGAGCCGCCGCCATTGCCACGCAAATCCAGAATTAAACCATCAATATCAACGGCGTTGAGTTTAAATAATTCTTTAGCAATATCATTCGCACTTCCAAAACCGTAATCTGCATTGGTATAAAAGCTCGGTAAGGAAATATAGCCAATGTTTTTTTCTCCTTTTAGGATAAAACTATTGACTGCATTTTCTTCAATTTTTAAATTTTCTTTGCGTAAAACGACGGTTTTGTTTAAGTTTTTATCGGTCAAAAAGTTGATCGTAATCGTTTTATTATTTTCATCATTGATAAAGTCATACAAACTAATTAATGACAAACACGTAGTGTTAAGTTTGGTATCATTCGCTTCTAGTGATAAGACTAAATCGCCTGCGCTTATCTCTTTTTCTTTCCATGCAGTACTTCCTGTTTGCAAGCCAGAAACAACAATTTTTCCATCGTTGTTTTTGGAAAACCATACACCAATAGAACTTGTTTCCGTGCTGATAGAATTCATAAACGTTGCATTGTCTGTTGGATCAAAAAAGCTACTGTGCGGATCAAAATACGTACACATCACATCTAAAAATGCAGTTTCTACATACGATTGCAATCCGTTAACAGCTTGTAATTTATCGACAATAAAGCATTTGTTTTCTGAAATAACTTTTTGTTTCAGTTGTGCTTTTATTTTATCAAAATTTGAAGGATTGCTCAGTGCTAAATAATCGCGAATCATATCGACTCTAATTTTTTTTGACCAACGTTTTTGAAGTGTTTTTGGCGATGTAGAGAAGTATGATTTTTCTTTGAAACTTCCATAGGTTACCGTGTCTTTTCCAGAAAAATCTAGTTTCTCTTTTTCTAAAGTTTCAATGGTTCGTTTGGCTTCTTTTAGATGCTCCTCGTAGAAAACCGTAAACTCACTAATAAAATCACATTCGCCCTTTCGTAAAAAATCATCCAATTTATCTTTTAACGGCAATAAACCTTCAATGTCTGCTTGCGAGTACAACAAACGGCGATCATCTAAGCGTTCTAAAAGTTTATCAAATACGTATGTTGAAAAGTCGTCGTCTATAGTTTTTGGTTTATAGTGATTCTGATCTAACATTGTCAAAATCAAACGTGATTTATTACAGAAAGAAGAATCTACTTGCGCAACTGTAGAAGTGGCAACAAAAAACAATAAAAGACGTAAAAAAGTGTGCATGAACGCGAATAAGATTTGTAGTATCGTAAAGATACGAATTTAACAAATCTTTTGTTCATTTCGTAGGAAAGTTAGCCGAAAATGCCTTAAACCTAGTACAGTTTTTACGATATGAAGTAATTCTGATTGATTACTTCTTTAGGATTACTCTTTCATCTTCCCAGAAATATATTCCAGTGTTTCTTGATTGGTAGTTGCTAAATGCTTTGGTAGTTTGTTATCTTTTGGTAAAACGGCTAAAAAGCGATCAAAATTGGACGTGTATACATTTTTAAAAATTGGTTTTTCTACATGCATACTTTTTAAAATTTCGGTGTAGAATTCTTCATGATGAATCAAATCTTCCGCACCTAAATGAAAAATACCGCTTTTACGTCGGTTGATCATGTAGTGAATTTGCTGTGTTAGTTTTTTGTCTGAAATTGTATTCATCACCAAGTTTGGAAACACTTCAATAGGAACATTTTCCTTCAAACATTCCTTTATTTCCATAATTCGCGGCGAATTGTGTCCGAAAACCATTGGCAAACGAATGATCGCATATTTCTTCTGCGGTAAGCGCATTACCATGTTTTCAATCCGAATTTTGAGTTTTCCGTAAATACTCTCAGAAAGCGTTTTATCGTACTCATACGAAGGATAACTGCTATACGCATCAAACACATTGGCGGATGATAAAAAGAAAAGTTTGCACGGTTTGGTTTTTACATATTCGGTTAAAAAAATATGTGCTTCAATCTGTGCTGCAAAATCGCCACGCAAGGAAGAAATAATAATGGTAGGTTGTACTTGTGTCACAATTTCGTCAATACCATCATAATCCAAATCGTATCGAATGAAATGTTGATTTTTAGCAAGCGATTTGTTGCTGTAAAACGTACCGTATACATCAAAGTAGGAGCAAAGCTCTTTGTAAATTGCTTGACCAATATATCCGCTTGCTCCTAATATTAAAATTCTATTCAAAAGTATTTTTATTATTTCTTATAAAAAGGAAGCTTTACAACCTTAGCAGGCACTCGTTTTTTACGAATTTGAATATAAATGATACTTCCTACATCTTTAAAAACGGTTGGTACATACCCTAAACCAATACCAACTTTCATAGATGGAGACATGGTTCCAGACGTTACATTTCCGATGATATTCCCGTTGCCGTCCACGATATCATATCCTTGTCTTGGAATACCACGATCTTGCATTTCAAAAGCAACCAATCTACGTTCGGTTCCTAATTTTTTCTGGCTTTCAATTGCTTCACGATTTACAAAATCCTTCGTGAATTTAGTAATCCAACCCAAACCAGCTTCAATTGGAGACGTGGTGTCATCAATATCGTTTCCATACAAGCAATAGCCCATTTCCAAACGTAAGGTATCACGCGCAGCCAACCCAATTGGCTTGATGCCGAAATCAGCGCCAGCTTCAAAAACACGTTCCCAAACTTTGGCAACATCTTCATTTTTACAGTAAATTTCAAATCCGCCAGAACCTGTATATCCAGTCGCAGAAACGATTACATTTTCAACACCTGCAAACGTTGCAATTTGGAAAGTATAGTATTTAATATTTGTCAAGTCAACTTCAGTCAACGATTGCATTGCTTCAACCGCTTTTGGTCCTTGAATCGCCAATAACGAATAGTTGTCTGATACATCTCTCATTTCGGCACCAACATCGTTATGACTTGAAATCCAGTTCCAATCTTTCTCAATATTAGAAGCGTTTACCACCAAAATATACTTCTCTTCATTCACTCTGTAGATGATTAAATCGTCTACAATTCCGCCGTCATTGTTGGGCATGCAGCTATATTGTGCTTTTCCGTCAACTAATTTAGAAGCGTCATTGGTAGCAATTTTTTGGATTAATGCTAAGGCATTTGGTCCAGAAATCACAAATTCGCCCATGTGACTTACGTCAAAAACACCAACGCCATTACGAACTGTTTCGTGTTCAATATTAACGCCTTCGTACTGTACAGGCATGTTGAAACCTGCAAAAGGAACCATTTTAGCACCTAATGCTTCGTGAATTTTTGATAGAGCTGTATCCTTCATTTTTGTTTTTTCTTAAATTGATTGCGAATTTATGAAAAATAGACCTAAAAAAATGGGGAATTTGTAGTTGATTCTTAAATTAACATCAGTTTATTAAGAATTGAATGATTTCTTTGAAGTTTATAGGTTTATGAGTTTATAAGTTTATGGAAAGAATGTAAGGCATTAGCTTTTGGGCATTAGGTATTAGTCAAGTTCTAAAGACAATTAAAATTCGAACTAAAATATTAATAGAGAGATCAATCTAAACAAAGAAAATGCTATTACTAAAGAAACAGATTGCTACGTCGCTACGCTTCTCGCAAAGAAGCATCCAAGGTATCTAAAATCTAATAGCGGAGCGATCTTGATTCTAAAAGTGAAAGCGGTCTAAAAAGCGTAGCGTGTCTATTTTAACCATTCAAAAATCGTTTCAAATCATCATAATCTGCTGCTTTT
>CAZHSA010000191.1:0-7505 GCA_964535135.1 uncultured Kordia sp. | reverse complement strand
TGATGACTTTATCTACAGCTTCTTTTGAAGGTTCTGGTTCAATAAGAATTTGAGATACTTCTAACTCAACACCAATTACTGGACGTTGATCTACCGGAATTTTTTCAAAAAATTGACGTACTTCTTCAGGAGTAATTTCTACATCGCGCACTACTTTTGACTGCATACGCTGTGTAAGGATGTTTATTTTGGTAATTTCCATCAAACGCTTTCGAAGTTCTGTTTCGTCTTCCATTGCGTAGAACTTCAACAATTTTTTCATTCCTCCTACTTGCTCCTTGAAGTATTCTATTTGCTGATTTACACGATCACTCACTTCGCCTTGAGATACTTCAATACTATCTTGAATGGCGTGATGTGCGTATAATTTGTCTTCCATCAACTTCCCTAATAAACCACATTTTGTTAAATCTGATGAATTAACTCCTTGTTGTTTTAAATCGAGTAAAAATTTATCTACGTCAGATTCTAAAATGACAAAATCACCCACTACGGCAGCAACACCGTCAATTTTCACACGCTTAACATTCGACTTGGTAGAGTCGTTTACTTGCGTTTTCTCTTCCATCTTGGTTTCAGTAACCATCGTTTCACCGTCCTTTTCCTGCGCTTGCATACCAAATGCTACAAGCAGCATAAGTACATATATACCTTGCTTCATGTTATTTATATATTTCAAACTGTTTTTGCTTAATTGCATCTTTCGTGATGTCTTTTTCTAGTTTTCTGATAAATTCTAGCTTGCGCTTATTGAGGATGATTTGTCGTACTGTGGGGCGTACATACGCGAGTGGCGCAATGTCATTCCTACCAATTTTATCTTCAATTCGCACCAAATATAGTTCTAATGAATCTTCTATCTGAGAAAATTGTGATTTTTTTAAGTATTTCTCTTTATTTTCAGTGTTTATGACAGGAATTTTGTTGAAAATCTGCGTCTGTTTTACCCAAATAGAATCGTTTAAAGAGTAATTGTTAAACTGAATCGCTAGCGAATCTAATACGACTTTATCTGCTGCATCAAAACGCTCAAAACGCTCGGTAATTTCTTCAATGTTTGAGTTTTCTTTGCCAATGTTGATGTAGCGCAACTTTAACAATTCTTCATTTAATTTAAAGTTTTCTTTATTGGTTGCGTAATACGCGGCTTCATCAAACGCTGTTACAGTGGTATCAATTGATTGTTTTACCAAAGCTTCTTTGTAAGCTTCAATGTATAAGTCGTTTCGATATTCCTCTACCAATTCGTCAAAAGCATCTTGTTTTTCTTGTGGTAAATTGAATTTGGCGCGCTGAATGAAGAGTTCTTGCGTCGCCCAACGATCAATGTAGTTATTAACGACGGTCGTACTATCTTCGGCAGACATCGTATCAGAAAGCAGCGGTTCTATATCACTTGGATACAAGTAACTTTCACCAACTCTGGCAATTGGTTCGCCTACGTTCGTCGAGTTAAAATATTCGCACGAAACACACAACAATACAACAAGTATGACACTTAATTTTCTCAATATGATTACTTTACGAGTTTTTTCAGTTTTCGATATGTACGCTTGTTGATGTCTACTTTATAGTTTTCTTTCAAGGTTTTTATCCACTCTTTTTCAAGATATACTTGATAGTCGCTGATTACTTTTCCTTTGACTTCAGAAAGCTTTTTATAACTCGCTGGCAATACTTCATTTACTTGTACAATGGTAAAATCTGTGCTGCCATCATTGAAAATTTTAGAAACGCCATTTTCAAATTTGAACCCTTTCGGGAGATTGCGATGTCCTTCTTCGTACACGCCTGGTGAAAAAATGACACTTACTTTGTTGTCTTTGTTGATTGCTTCTTTTATTTCAATAAGTGTTTTTCCTTCTTTTAGCAACTGCTGTACAGTTTCGGCAGCTTCTTTTTGTGTGCAGGACGCAATGACTCCTTCTACACGTTTTTTCCACTTGTACGTTTCTTTGCGCTCATTGAAGAATTTTTCCAAACCGATGGTATCCGTTTTCGCTTTTTCCCAAATTTCTGTTTCCATCAAATCAAAAAGTAGCAATCCATCACGGTATTCGCCATAAATAGCCGCAAAATCTTCATTGATATTTTCTAAATCATTTTCATAAAAATCCATTAATCGCTTGTCTCGATATTCGTTGTAATAACGATTGATGAATCCTTTTGCTTCTGCCTTTTGCACCATAATACGTGCACGATTTTTCAATAAAAACGTGGCAAATTCATTATACGAAACTTTGGTATCTTTTACTTGAAATAAGGTTTTGTTTAAAAATGCTTCATCTGTTGGTTTTTTCCAAGCTTTGCTGAAAAATGTTGCATCTGCCAAATCGTAAAAATCACTTTTAGCTTGTGCATTTTCTGTGATGGTGTATGTTTTTCTTATCTTTTTTAGAATAGACGAATTGATAACACCTGCACGTTTGTCATTTTTTATTCTACGTTCTAAGTTTGGCTTTTCTTCTTCATAGCTTTTCATTCCGTGTTTTGAGACCAATTTTACAATGTGCCAGCCAAACTCTGATTGAAATGGTTCTGAAATTTCACCCGTTTCTTTTAATGAAAAAGCAACTTCTTCAAATTCTTTTGAGCGCAAACGTCCACGACCAAATTTTGGTAATCTTCCATCATTCACACCAGAACTTCTGTCTTCGGAATAGCGTTTTGCCAATTTTCCAAAATCAGCACCGGATTGAATTTGCGAGTAGATATCTTTTATTTTTTGCTCTGGATCTTCTTTACTTTCGTTCTCCTTTACATTCAATAATAAAATATGTGCTACCGTTACTTCTCCTACATTAGCACGAATGTCTTCTGTTTTTATGATATGATATCCAAATTGTGTACGGATTGGCATCGAAATCTCACCAACTTTTGTGTTGTAGGCAGCAGTTTCAAACGAATATACCATTCGAAATGCAGAAAAATATCCTAAATCTCCTTTATTCGCAGGAATTCTATCATTTCCTTTGGCGGAAGGATCGTCGGAATGTACAACCGCCATTTCCCCAAAATCAGCACCTTCAATAATGGACTTACGAACGCTCATGGTTTTATTGTAAGCTGTCAAGGTATCTTGTGGTGAAGCATCTTGCGAAACTTTGATAAGAATATGACTTGCCTTTACTTCTTTTTGCAAACGATCATAGGCTTCTTTGACCAACTTTTCGGTAGCATTGGTATCAGTAAGGTAATTTGTTGATAGTTGTTTGCGATAGCCTGCAAGCTCTTTTTTGTACGAATCTTTTTCGTGCAAGTTCAACTTTTCAGCTTCTTTTAACTTTAACTTATATTCTAAAAATAAATCAAAATACTCTTCTATTTCTTTTTGATCTTTTTCATCAATAATATCTAAGTTCTTTTTGTATACTCTTGAAAATTCAGAAACATAGGTTGGTTCATCTTCAATGGTGAATAACACTTTATCTTTTTCATTTTGTCCAAAACTTGTGAATGTCACAAAAAGGAGTAAGAATAATTGAATGTTCTTTTTCATGTATATGTTTATTTGTTGCTATTAGATAAAATTATGTCTGTACTTCATTTTCATATCCAAACACATTTTGACCATCATAATTTTTGAGAAAGACAAAAATAACAATTCATCAATATTTCACAACTAATTACAAAGGCTATTATTGCGTGCTTTTTATATTTTGGCTTAATTATTGAAGTTTTAATCAAAAATTATGAACTTTTAACTTTGAAATAATTTGTATTTGAATTATTTTTACAAAAATGAATCTATGAAAAAAAATTACTCTTTTTTACTTTTAATGCTATTAGCAACGATAAGTTATTCGCAAGAAGTGATTAGCTTTTCTGGATATAATGGTGGAGGAAGTGTAGCAACAGCAGCAACTGCAACTATTAATGATCAAATCACACTTCGATTTGAAGACAGTGATATTATTAATAATTTCTATACTGAAAATCAGACTTTTATTCACGTATATCTAGGCTTAGAAACTAGCAATGGAGCTTTTCAAGCAGTTCCCGGAGATTTTAACGACTTGTCATGGCAACCAGTGTTAAATTTAACAGATGGAGACGCTGCAACTGCTTCAAACACCTATGAAATCACGTTTACACCAGGGCAATTGTTTCCTTCTTTAGTAAATGAAAACATTCTAGGCATTAATATTTTATTTCAAAACCAATTTGGCGGTGGCGGAAACAATCAATCTGCTGATTTACTTATCGACTTGGTGGATGCCAGCTTAAATAGTAGCACTTTAAGTATTGACAATAATGAAAAAACTAGTGTGAAAACTATGTATAATAATGGTAGATTAGAAATTTCTGGTATCAATACCACTTCTAACATTGCTATTTACAACTTATTAGGTCGTCAAGTAGTGGATTTAAAGAATGTGTCGATCAATGGAACCTTTAGTAAGTTTTTAGATTTACCTAAGAATAATATTTACATCGTAAAAATTTCATCTCCATCATTTTCAAAGACATTTAAAATTGTAGCCAAATAAATTTGTTACATATACCATATATAAGAGCGAATGATTTTTCATTCGCTTTTTTTATGTTTCATACTTTCTTCTGTTTGATATCCTTATTTTTGTAAAAAAAATAAAACATGGGGAAAGTTAAACTCATTTGGGATTTTAGAGGTCCTGCCGGAAAGCGTACAGCCGAACATCATTGCATTCACTTACACGATTTTATTAAGATGGAACACATGCATGGAGAAGCTATTAAAGTGGTAGAGTTCTCAGAAATGCACGCAGCAGCCACAATGATTATTAATGAAGAAGATGTTCCGTTTATGCGTGAAAAGCTTAAACCGCATCGCGGTCAACGTGTAGAAGCATAAGTATACGCTGATCATTTGTAAAGTAATGACAGATCTCAACTATTTACCATGAAAAAGAAAGAATATATTTTTGAGTTTTTAAACGATCTTATGCGTAATAATTCCAAAGAATGGATGGACGCACACCGAGATCGGTATGAAACCGCTAAAAACTATTGGCTAGAAGAAATCGAAAAAATGCTTGAACGTTTGCGTCAACACGATTCTCATTATGAAATGTTTGAACCCAAAGATACCATCATGCGTATCAATAACAACCGAATGTTTCATCCTGAAAAGCCTATCTACAAAACACATTTTGCGTTTTCTCCAACTCGGAAAAAAGACGAATACGCGCCTATATTTTTCTCTCTTGGCGCAACTAGTTCCCTAATTGGTGGCGGTATTTGGAGACCAAACAAAGATATTTTACACAAAGTTAGAGCTCATATTGATATGCACGGAGCGACATTCCAAAAGGCAATTTCTTCTAAAGATTTTATAGATTTTTTTGGCGGTTTACAAGAAGATGACCAAAAGTTAAAAACTGCGCCAAAAGGATATGACAAAGCACATCCGTATATTGAATTGTTGCGGTATAAAAATTATACAGCTGCCATAGAACCTTCAAGGAAATACTTACTTGACAACAACTTGGCAGATATTGCAGAAGAAGTATACTTAAAAATGAAACCTATGAACGATTTTTTTCATGCAGCATTGAATGCTCACGAATGAAAAAGTTAAGAATCATATTATTTTAATACTTGTCATACTACGTTCCATCTACTAATATTTTTAAAAAAATAAAAAATTACACATTCCGCTCTTTATCAATTATATACATGGCTGTTTTTAATAAAAAAGCACGTTAAAAACGTTAATTTTATGCAAGTTTATTTTTTTGGTATGATGTTTTCATTACTTTAGCCAACTTTGAAAAACAAAAAATTTAATCTAATGAAAATTAAACATTTACTGTACACATTTGCACTTGTATTTTGTTCATATACAACTACTGCTCAAACAAAAGTTGGCACTGTGAACGTTAACATTTTGGTTTCTAAATTGCCAGAAATAGCACAAGTACAAAAAGGAATGGAAACTTACGAAAAGGAGCTAGAAGCCGATTTAAAGGCAAAATTAGCAGCGTACGAAAAAGAAGTAAAAGAAGCGAATGCTGCTTTTAAAGATATGTCTGATGATGATAAAAAGAAAAAACAACAGGAAATTTTCGAATTAGAAAGTGATATCCAAAAGTTCAGACAAAACGCCGTACAATTGGTGCAGTTGCGACAAGATGAATTGATGCGTCCGTTGTATAAGAAAGTAGGAGTCGCATTATCTGCCATTGCCAAAGAAGAAAAGTTTACACAAGTTTTTACGCTTGACGGAAACGAATTGGCATATATAGATCCTGACTTTGACTTGACTTTGAAAACTGCTGCTAGACTTGGCATTACAGTTGATGAGAAAAAGAAATAAAAACAGTTTTAATATATAAAAAAGCCTTGTATTCATTATAATACAAGGCTTTTTTTATGGAATAGTTTTATGTCTTATCTTCTTGAATAGTTTGGTGCTTCTTTAGTGATTGCCACATCATGTGGATGACTTTCGTTAATTCCACTAGCGGTGATACGCACAAACTGTCCTGTTTCTTTCAGTGTTTCAATGTCTTTGGCACCACAATAGCCCATTCCTGCGCGCAATCCGCCAATAAATTGATGAATGCTTTCGTCTAAATTTCCTTTGTACGGTACGCGACCAACAATTCCTTCGGGCACTAACTTTTTAATGTCATCTTCCACATCTTGGAAATAACGATCTTTAGAACCTTGTTTCATCGCTTCTACAGACCCCATTCCACGATAGGATTTGAATTTTCTTCCTTCGTAAATAATCGTTTCGCCTGGAGATTCTTTGGTTCCAGCTAATAAAGAACCTAACATTACAGAATCAGCACCAGCAGCAATCGCCTTTGGAATGTCTCCTGTATATCGAATTCCTCCATCAGCAATGACAGGAACACCAGAACCTTTTATAGCTGCTGCTACTTCTAGTACTGCCGAGAATTGTGGGAATCCAACACCTGCTACCACACGTGTTGTACAGATAGATCCTGGACCAATTCCAACTTTTACAGCATCTGCACCAGCGTCTACCAAGTATCTTGCAGCGGTTGCAGTCGCAATGTTTCCAACAATAACATCTAAGTTGGGAAATTTAGCTTTTACGTCTTTTAAAACGTTTACCACACCTTTTGTATGTCCGTGTGCAGTATCAATCACAACGGCATCTACACCAGCGCTAACAAGTGCTGCGGCTCTGTCTACAGCATCTGCCGTAACGCCCAAGGCTGCTGCAACGCGCAAACGTCCGTATGAATCTTTATTTGCAATTGGTTTTTGCGTTACTTTCGTAATGTCTCTAAACGTGATGAGTCCTTTCAACTTATAATGATCGTCTACGATTAAAAGCTTTTCGATTTTATTTTGTTGGAGAATTGCCTCGGCGTCTTTTAATGAAGTGCCTTCTGAGGATGTGACTAAGTTTTCACTCGTCATCACTTCTACGATTGGGCGTTGATTGTTATGTTCAAAACGTAAATCACGATTGGTTACAATTCCTTTCAACGTTCCTTCGTTGTCTACAATTGGAATTCCGCCAATACTATGTTCTTTCATATTGG